>CAXUBO010000004.1:52461-53624 GCA_964249345.1 uncultured Armatimonadales bacterium
CGTAAACCTGCCGGCACCGCTTCCCTCCGGGCCGGAAGCCAGCCCTGCGCCGCTTGAGCTGCCGCGCACTTGGGCGCGGACTGCGCCGGTTTCCCTGCCGGTACAAGCCGTGATGGTTCCAAAGTTTGCGGGAACAGCAGGCATGGCGGCAGCACCAACACGAGACGCAGCGATTTCTGCCGCTGGGCCTTCGGCAAATTTTTCTGCAAAATCTTCGGCGGCGGCTTCCGCTGCCGTGGGGCTGCAAGCCGCCCGCATCTTCCAGCCCAACATCTTCCAGTCTAAAGAAGCTGCCGCGCCGCAGGTGTTAGAACGTCAACAAGCGGCATCCCTTCAGCGGCTGCCGTTTGCCCCGACTCTGGCCTTTGCCGTTTCCAGCGCCGCGCCGGCTGTGGCAGCAAGCGTTCTCCCTCAGCCCGTCGTGGCTGTTTTCGCACTGTCGGCACCGGCAAAATCCACTGGGAAATCCGTGCCGGCTACCCTCAAGCCGGCAGGGGAAAATGCCGATACTTATACCAGGACGCTTCCTGGGGAAACTGTGGGGGTGACGGCTAAAACAGCCGCGATGCCGGCAGCGCCCAGGTCCAGTGCCGAAAACCAAAGAAGTGCCGAAAAGCAGCACGCGACGCCGGAGACGCTAGAACCGTCGAAATCGCTTGACACGAAAAAGACAGCCGAATGGGCCGCGCCGCCGGAAATGACTGGCTTGGTTCCAGAAACGCAGGCAGCCGGTGCCCCTGCCAAACCGCTGTCCGCCGCTGATCATGCGGCACTGGTTCGCCAGGCTGCCGAAGGAGTGGGGGCGATGCTTCTGCCGACTAAACCCGGCGCGGTCCAGCAAATGACCGTGCAGCTTCACCCCAAAGACTGGGGCAGCCTCCAGGTGTCGGTCTCAGTTCTACCGGGGCCGGATGCGTCGGCAAAGACAGTCACCGCGCACATTGTCGCGGAAACGCCGCAGGTGAAAGCCGCGCTGCAAAGCCAGAGCGGCGCACTGCACCAGGCCCTTCGCGCTTCCGGGTTAAACTTGGAGCATCTCACGGTCTCTGTTAAGCCGCCGGCTGAGACCGTCAAGGCGGCCTCAGCGAGCGCATCCGCCGGGTTCTCGTCAGGACAAGAATCAGGACAGGGACAATCCAGCAGTGGCAGCCAGCCCCAGAGCA
>CAXUBO010000004.1:53724-64502 GCA_964249345.1 uncultured Armatimonadales bacterium
TCAGGACAAGAATCAGGACAGGGACAATCCAGCAGTGGCAGCCAGCCCCAGAGCAATCCGCAGGCTGGGCAGCCGTCAGGAGCGACAAGCTTCGGAAGCATGGCCTTTGGAAGCGGCAGCCAGAACCCACGGCAGGGACAATTCGCGCCCGCGTTTGCTTCGCCCGCCGCCCCCGCAGAACCGGACGGGGAAGACATCGGGGTAGAGCGCCTGCCAATGCGTCCGGTTTCAGGACGAATTGACACGCTGGCTTAATAAACTCGCACACTTCGCAGAAAGGAAACATGCCATGATCGCACATTCAGTGAGTTCCACTCCCCCGACCAACGTCAACGGCACGGCGGCTAACGTCAACGCCGACGGCACGGTATCCTCCACGTCCAGCAATGCGTCCGTGGACCAAAACCAGTTCTTGACGCTTCTTGTCAACGAGCTGCAAAACCAGGACCCGACGACGCCTGTGGATGAAACGCAAACGCTGTCCCAGCTCGCCCAGTTCTCGCAGCTTCAGGAAACGACCACGCTGAACTCCACGCTGACGGCCAATCAGGCATTTTCCAATGTCGCCCAAAGCGCGACGCTCATTGGAAAGACCGTGTCCACGGCCACCAGCACGGATGCAGGCATCTCCGGCGTCGTGTCTTCCGTCTCGCTGTCCAGCGGCACGACTTACCTGCAAGTCGGCGGCCAGAATGTGGATGCTTCCACCGTGACCAGCATTCAATAGCAGAAACGAATTCGAAGAAATAATTCAGGGATGAGCGCATGTCCGCAGTAGACCTCGAAAACCGAATACAGAACGCGCCGCTTCTCGGCGCGGGAAGAGCCGCGAATGCGAAAGCGCCTACGCCCGGCCCAAGCTTTGATCAGGTGCTGCAAGGCCAAGTCAGCAGCACGCTGGCCGTGTCTGCCGCCCGCGCCGGGATCAAGTTTTCCGGCCACGCCCAGACCCGGCTGCAATCCCGGCAGATCACGCTTTCGGATCACGATGTCGCGCGTTTAGGCCAAGCGATGACCAAAGCCGCCTCAAAAGGAGCCAAAGACTCGTTAGTTTTGATGGACAAAACGGCTTTCGTCGTTTCCGTCGCCAACCGGACCGTCATCACGGCGGTCGCTTCCGATGCGCTCCAAGAAAATATCTTTACGAACATTGACAGCGCCATGATTTTGTAGTTCTCGCAATTGAGTCATTCTCACACGCAGCCGGACCTCACGGGGACGCTGCATATCACTTTCGGCGCGACAGACTGCGTGCCGAAGCCATCTCGCACACTCAGGAGGAATTCTATGTTACAAGCCATGTACAGCGGCATCTCGGCCATCGAAACCCAGCAAACCAGTTTAGATGTGATCGGCAACAACATTGCCAACGTCAACACGACTGCCTACAAAGCCGGGCGGGTCACGTTTGAAGACCAGCTTTCCCAAACCATCCAGGGAGCCAGTGCGCCGGCCGGGAATGTCGGCGGCACGAACCCGCAGCAGGTCGGCCTCGGCGTCCGCGTTTCTTCTATTGACACCGTCATGGCCCAGGGCGGCCTGCAAAGCACGGCCAAACCGACCGACATGGCGATCCAGGGCAACGGCTACTTTATGCTCGGCAACACAAACGGCACCGGCGTCTCGTATACCCGTGACGGCTCGTTCACCCTGGACAGCAACGGCAATTTGGTCAACAGCTCCAGCGGCGCGTATGTGCTGGGCTGGAAGGCGGATGCCAACGGCGGCGTTGACTCAACGCAGCAGATCACGTCCGCCTCCAAACTGTCCATTCCGGTCGGCGGCCTCACCGCTGTCCAGCCGACTTCCAACATGGCCTTTGGCGGCAACCTGAGTGCCGATGCCGCTCCCTACACTGCGGCGTCAGGCTCGACGCCCGCCGGCGGCACCGCCCCCTATACCCGCACCGTTAAAGTCTATGACAGCCTCGGCAACCCGGCGAACGTGACCCTGAGCTTTACTCGCGATGCGGCGGCCAACACCTGGGACTGGAGCGCATCCGGCGATGCCGCAGCGACCGGCACGGGAACCATTTCTTTCGACTCCACCGGCAAGCAGACCGGCGCAACCGGCACGGTGACGCTCAATCCTACTGACGGCGCTTCCGCCAACCAGGTCATCACGCCGGACTTCAGCGGCGTCACGCAGATTGCCGGCGACTCCAGCGCTTCGCCGACCTCGCAGAATGGTTACGCGCCGGGGACCTTGCAGTCGTTCAGCGTGGATGATACCGGCGCGATTTCCGGCATCTTCAACAACGGCCTCACCCGCGTTCTGGGCCAAATGGCCCTGGCGGACTTTCCCAATGATGCCGGCTTGACCCGCGCGGGCGGCAACACGTTCACGACCAGCATCAACTCCGGCCTGCCGACCGTCGGCCCCGCCCAGTCCAGCAGCCTGGGCAAAATCAGCACCGGCTACCTGGAGCAGTCCAACGTAGACTTGTCCAGCGAGTTCACGAACTTGATCGTCGCCCAGCGCGGCTTCCAAGCCAACACCAAGATTGTGACCACGGTAGACCAGCTCCTGAACGACGTAATCCAGCTCAAGCAGTAAACCCCGCAAGAGCTTCACCACGGCGCTCCCGCCGGGGTGAGGCTCCTGCTCAGAAAGCACACGCACTATGATTACCGTTACCAGGTTTGACCACAGCAATTTTGTTCTCAATGCAGACCTCATCGAGACTGTGGAAGCGCTGCCGGACACGCATATTACGCTCGTGACCGGCAAGAAAGTTCTTGTGAAGCAGACTGCCGAAGAAGTCGTTGCTCGCGTGGTCGAGTTCCGCCGGCGGGCCGGCATCTTCCCGCGCCCGCCGATGGCAGGCCTCCAAGCGGGCGACAAAGACGAAGACTAAGGACCAGAGGCATCATTCATGGATTTAGCAACACTGATTGGACTGGTTCTCGCCTGGGGCGCGTTCCTCGGCTCCATTCTCATTGAAGGCGGCGACCTGGCGGCGCTGATTAACCCCTCCGCTGCACTGCTCGTTTTCGGCGGCACGCTTGGCGCGTCCATGATCTGCTTTCCGCTATCTACCGTAACCAGCCTGCCGGGCATTGTCAAGAATGCGTTTTTAAGCAAAAAAGAAGATGTCGGGCACTTGATCAAAACATTGGTCGGCTACGCCGAGAAAGCGCGGCGTGAGGGCCTGCTGGCGCTGGAAGATGAAGTCCAGAAGATGGATGACCCCTTCTTAAAAAAGGGGATTCAGCTTGCCATTGACGGCACCGACCCGGAGCTGGTCCGAGAAATCATGCAGACCGACATTCAGTTTCTCGGCTCCCGCCACCATGAAGGCGCGAACTTGTTCGGCACGATGGGCGGCTTCGCGCCGACCCTGGGCGTGATCGGCACGGTTTCGGGGCTGGTCCACATGCTCGCCAACTTGTCGGACCCAGGCAGCATGGGGCCAAGCATCGCGGCGGCGTTTATTGCGACGCTGTACGGTGTCTGCTCGGCGAACCTGCTGTTTTTGCCGCTCGGCAACAAGCTCAAAGCAATCTCGCATGAAGAGGTGCTGGTGCGCGAGATCATCATGGAAGGCATTCTCGCCATTCAAGCGGGGGACAATCCGCGCATTGTGGAAGAAAAGCTGAAAGCGTTCCTGTCGCCCAAAATCCGCCGAACGATTGAAGCGGAAGGCGCGGCGGTCTAAGAGTCCCCCCAGCCCCCAATAACGGGGAGCCAGAGCAGAAGCAAAGGGCCTTGCCTTCCCTGTCATGCTCCCCCATTATTGGGGGCTGGGGGGACTCTGTTCTATTTTCGAGGAGTAATACGCGCATGGCAGGCAAGAAAAAACGAGGGGGCGGCGGGGAAGGCGAACATGAGAACTCCGAGCGCTGGCTGCTGACCTACGCCGACATGATTACGCTGCTGGTGGCGTTCTTTATCATGCTGTATTCCATGTCGGTGATGAACCAAGCCAAGTTCCAGCAGCTTGCCATCTCGGTTCGGTCCGGCTTTGGGGAAAGCTCCATGAACGGCGTCCCCACCATCTTCAGCCGGGGCGGCGGCCTGAACGCCACGCCGTCCATTATGAACTCCAGCAAGCCGGGGCAGACGTCAAGCGAAGACTTTGTCAAAAACGCCAAAGCGCAGCAGGACGCCGACGGGCTGGACAAAGCGTATGCCGCCGTCAAAGCGTATATTGAGAAAAACCACTTGCAGGGCATGATGCAGGTCGCCCGCAATGAGCGCGGCGTGGTCGTCACCGTGATGACCGACAAGATGCTGTTTGCGCGGGGGGACGCCGATCTGCGGCCTGAAGAACTCAGCCTCCTAAACATGGTCGCTGGGGCCGCGCAGGCCGTCCCGCAAAATCCCGTTCGCGTGGAAGGCCACACCGACAGCCTGCCGATCCATACTGAGCGGTTCCCCTCTAACTGGGAGCTGTCCACAACGCGGGCCACGACGGTGCTGCGCTACTTTGAGACGCGCGGCGTCGCGCCGGGCCGCCTGGAAGCGTCGGGCTATGCCGACCAGCGCCCGCTGGCCGCCAATGACACCGAAGCGCACCGCGCCCAGAACCGCCGCGTCGAAATCGTCCTGCTCCGCCGCTTTGCGCCCCCCGCCGGCCCAGTCCCTATCCCAAGCCAGTAGAGTGCTAGGGCCGGGGTTGTAGGAATGCCGGGGTTGTAGGAATGCCGGGGTTGTAGGAATGCCGGCAATCCCGTGATAAAGTTTCCGCTTGACCTTGCCGATAATGACTGTACGCCCGTCACCAAGCGGGCGGCTAAATTAGCTTATTCAGCACGGAGATAGAACAGCGCATGGCGGAAGAAAAGAAAGAAGCGGCACCCGCGAAGAAGGGGCCACCGATGATGATCATTATGGCCGTGTTCGCGGTTGTTGTCCTCGGCGCGGCTTTTATGATGGTGCAGAAGGCAAGCGCCAAGCAAAAAGAGGGCAGCACAGAAGTCAAAAAAGCGGAAAAAGGGCCGGTGATGACCCTGGACGAGTTCCTGGTCAACTTGTCCGACCCCGGCTCCGACCACTTTTTGAAAGTCACCGTCGGCCTGGAGCTGGACAAATCGAAAGGCAAGACCGCCGAGTCTTTGAAAGAAACAACCCCGGAAATCCGGGATGCGATCTTGTCGTCACTTTCCAGCCAGACCCGCGACCAGGTTGCCCCGGAAAGCGGGCGCGAGAAGCTCAAAGCCCAAATCAAAAAGAACGTCAACGCCGCGCTTGGCGAAGAAGACGTGCAGAACGTCTACTTTACCAACTTCGTCACGCAGTAGGCAAAGGAAAACTTTGTTTATGCCTCCCGCGATGCTACAAAGTTGTCGGGGGGTCTACTAAAATATCAACTAAAGCTTCAGTGATCTTCAAGCCGGTCAACTTCTCAATCCAATCCCATTGACCGCTTGGATTGACTTCTAAAAAAACGTACTCTCCTTCGGGCGTGAGGATCATGTCTACGCACCCGAAGACTAGATCAAGCTGCTTCATCAACGACAGGAGCTTGTCACTAATTTCATCAGGCAGGGCATGAACTTTGTGTGTAGGAACTGTTCGGTGTCCCTCAGCAAATGTCATATGGCGGAAATCTATTTTCGTCTCTTCAAATTCCTGCGAATGGATTTCCGCTGCGAAGATAAGGTCTCCTACGATGGTAATCCTAAGTTCAACGTGTTTTTCGGTGTACTGCTGAAACACTACGGGACACCCTATTATCTTCGTAATCTTTTCCAGGCGCTCAGGAGTTAATATAGTTGCGAATGGAAGTTTATTGCTTCTATGTGATTGAATTGCTGGTGCCGCTGCCAGAGGAAACTTACCAGCATAAGTACTTTGTAATTGCTTACTGTTAGGCGGTTCAGTAATGTGAGACACGCCACTGACGACTTTGAACAACGTCTTTGTGTTGGATTGGGTGAATTTCTCAGCAGCTGTAGGGTCGTTAGTGACTAAAGTACGCGGCACCGATAGACCGACACTCCGCGCTACATCTAATTGGTATGGTTTTGGACCGCTTAAATGCTCTCCATAAACTGGGTTGATCCAGGAACATCTTAACGAGGCATACATACTGCCCACAAGTGCCATGCATTCAGTGCGAGCGAAGTTCTGCTCGTAGGCCGTCAATCCATCCGACAGAAGGAACCCGCCAACACTACGGTTCCATACCGACGTCACTTCTCTTGTATCAATTTTCCTGTCATCATGTGAGATGGTTGAATAGTATTCGTTCGCGTCACAGCAAACTTGTATTTGGGATAATAAAGGAAATGTTTCCGTGTTGAAGCGGAACCAGCGTACCTGCCGCTGTTCCAGAAGTGGAATGATAGCATCTACATTTGGCTCCCTGAATGAAGACACGATAAAAACACAGACGCTCTTCATAAAAAACTCCCTCATTTGTTGGATTGCTGGCCTACATAACAAACACCCCAAAAACATACCGGTCAGTCGCAAGGCTGAACTGACCGGCAGTTATTGTGTTACCGCAAAGACTTCTTATCCAAATCGGCACATGACATCTCCTCCGTCACCGCCGTTTGGCGGCGGGGAGCCGTAAGGCTTATCTGCCGAACTTGCGGAGAAGCTTGAAAGTCCCTGCGTGGGTTCCGAGAAAGCCCAATCAGATTCGCTTGTCACATCGTTATCCGCTTTTTCTGCCCAGAACAGCGTGAACGGAGTCACGTCGGTTTCTGGTCTATCAAGTGTAGCATTGCTCATTGTTTCACCTCCTCTCTATTAAACGTCAATAAAAATGTATGGAAATTTTCTATCCTATGACGGACATAATATCATATCCATCATCACCGTCCAAATCATGCGTCATCTTGGGCTTATCTTGGGCAGTTGCGGAGAAGTTCGTAAGCCCCTGCGTCGATTCCGAAAAAATCCAGTCAGACGCATTTGTTATATCGTTGGATGCTTGTTCCGCCCAGAACAATGTAAAAGGTGTTGCATCGGTCTCCATTCTATCAAGTGTGGTGCCGCTCATTGTTTCACCTCCTCACCAAATTGGCAGTCCATAAAGCAGCGCTGTGACTCAAAGTCTTAAGTTGGGCTGAAGGTAATTGAAAACTGTGTGTCATCTGCCCCTGCTGCTTCTCCTGGCTGTGCTTGCTGACAACCTGCTGGCTGGTTATTCATGTTACCTTGATGGCAGTTACTGGCGGATGCTGTGTTTCCGCTAGATATTTTAGAAGGCAGAAAGAACTTAGCGTGACCATCCGCTAATAAGAAGTTTGATCCATCACTATGGCGTCCTGTTTCACTGGCGAAAAAAGAAGGCTTCTGATCAGGTGAAGCATTGGGGGTCCATCTGTTACCTAATGCCCCGGTATCATATTTGACAGTAGGATTTTTGAGTCCACCAATTAATATTATTGTCTGACCATTTGGTTGCTTGGAAAACCCTGTGATTTTCGGGAAAATAATGTCTGAGCCGTCACCCGTAGTGGACATAAAGCCAGTTGGTGGAGCGACGGTATAGCCTTGCGTTCCTTCACTTACATCACTTACCTGTGCGGCGATGCCTGTAACCTCGAACAACAAAACGGTTTTAGAAGATGACGTGAAATCCTGCAATGCCACGCCAGCTGCGTCATCATTAAAGGCATAAGAAACAGGAACACCCACAACTGTCCCATTTTGCTCAACTGGCTGAGTATTGTCATCGGGACAAAGCAAAACACCATCACTTTGGATGTAAGAATGGCATGACCCAGCCCATCCTAGTCCGGTCGGTCCAGGAGGATCGACAGAAAGAAGCGCACCAGAGGGGTAAGTTTGGTTATTGTCCTGCACATATTGAGCCAACGCAAGCCCAAGTTGCCTCTCGTTTGATAAACAGGCTGTTGCTCGTCCTCTTTCCCTAGCTTTCTGAAACACGGGAAACAAAATCGCCGCAATGATAGCAATTATCGCAATGACGACGAGCAGTTCAATAAGAGTGAAGGCGCGGCGCGATGATGGGTTGACCTGCTGAGGGCAGTTGCTAAAGGACATTTGACACACTTTCAGTAGGGCGAGACTTACACGAACGCAAGAACAAGCATGTTGAGCAGCATTGCCCAACTGAGAAATGGTAAAGAGGTTTTTAGAACTGAGAAATGGTAAAGAGGTTTTTAGAAACCTGCGCTACATTTATACCGCAATTATACAGGCTAAATCTTAGTCTGTCAAGAGGTCTGCGAAAACTCATAAACTATTTTTCCACGAAAACAATTTTGTGAACTTTGGCGGACAGTATGGAATAAAAACACCGGAAGCGTGCAGCTTCCGGTGTTTTTTTGCTTCCCAAACCCCAGTATTTTTACTTGAACTTTTCTTATGGCTGAAGTTTTATCCCAAACCGAAATTGAAGCGCTGCTGGCGTCCATGTCCGCCTCAGGGGAGGAAGCCGGGCCGAGCGAGGCTGTGGAGCAGCGCCGGGCGGCGCTGGGGGCCGCATCGGCCTCCGCGCCGCAGGTTCATGCCGCCGAAGGGCGCGTTTTTCTGCCGCTGCACAAGCGCCGCCGCGCCGCTGCCGGACTGGCGCTGCTGGCCGCGCAGAACCGGCGCGTCCCGCCGGCGACGCCGGCGTATGAGACCTATGACTTTCGGCGGCCTGACAAGCTCTCCAAAGACCATGTCCGCGCCCTCCAGCTTTTGAACGAGAACTTCGCCGGGTTCTTTATGTCGTCGCTGGCGGGCTACCTGCGGACCCAGGTGGAAGTGGACTTGGTCTCGGTGGAGCAGGTGCCGTATGACGAGTACATGAAAACGATTTCAACGTCGCTGCTGAACATCTTAAATGTCGAAACGCTGTCCGGGCAGGCGATTTTTGAGATGGACTTCGGGATTTTGTTTTCCATGATTGATCGCCTGCTCGGCGGCAAGGGCGCGGCGGGCAAAGTCGTCCGAGACCTCACCGATATTGAAAAAGTCCTGGCCGGAAACATTGTAGACATGGGCCTGAGCGACCTCAAAACGGCGTGGGAGACCGTGCTGCCGCTGGATTTCCAATTGGCCTCGATGGAAACCTCCTCGCAGTTCGTTCAGATTGTCCCCGGCAACGATACAATCGTGCTGGTGCTGTTTGAGATTCGCATCGGCGAATGGCAAGGCGCGATGAGCCTGTGCATTCCTTACCTGCTCATTAAGCCGATACTCGCTAAACTCAGCACCCAGCGCTGGCTTGCCTCAGACCGCAAGAAGACGCCGCACTCGCATTCGGAGCAGCTTGCCCGGCGTCTTAACACGACCGCCGTTCCGTGCGTTGCCCGCCTGGGGCAGGCAGCGCTGACGGTAGCGGACCTTGCGGCCCTGGCTGTCGGCCAGGTGCTGCCGATGCAGGTCTGCCCGTCGTCCGCCGATCCGCACGCACCCCAAGACAAACTCGGCACGGTAGACCTGCTGATCGGCGGCCATGTCAAGTTCCGGGGCCGGACCGGCCTGCGTGGCCGGACCCTCGCCGTACAGATTGAACACGTTGTAGAACCTGCGACGGAGCTGGTGACGCACCGCGACCAAAATTAGCTTTTTATCTTTAATTAGCTTTTTATCTTTAATTAGCTTTTTATCTTTTTGTGAGGAGACACCGCCGCAATGGCAGACGTAGAGATGGCAGACACAGAAGACAGCGGAATGCTGTCGCAGGCCGATTTGGATGCCTTGATCGCCGCCGCCGGGCAGAATGCGGAAGAAGGTTTCAGCGCGGAGGATGCCGAAGCTGAAGAAAAGCCGGAGCCGGCCGCCGCCGCATCCGGCCGGAGCGGCCTGGTAGACTTGCCGCGCTTTGCGCCTGCCGCGCCCGCGCCGCCGCCTTTTTCGGAAGGGCCGGATGGTCTGGGCCGGGTGCGCGACATTCCGCTGGAAGTGACGGTCGAGCTTGGCCGGACCCGTCTGCTGATCCGCGACATCATGGACCTTTCGGCAGGCTCAATCATTGAGCTGGACAAAATTGCCGGAGAACCTGTAGACTTGTTCGCCAACGGAATGCTGGTTGCACGCGGCGAAGTGGTTGTCATTGACGACAATTTCGGAGTGCGGGTGACGGAGATTGTGACGGCGCAGGACCGCCGCGCGTCCGAGAAAGAAACCCATGCACGCGCCGCGTAATCTCATTTTCCTGATGCTCCTCTTCCTGATGCTCCTCACGCTTGCACTGGCGGCAGGCAAAGTTCAGGCCGCGCCCCCGGCTCCCACGCCCGATTACGGCGGGCGCGAGAGTGCGCCGCTGGCGACAGCGGGCGATGCTGCGCCAAACCCTGCGGCCCAGGCCGGGCGAGCGGTGGAAGCGCTGGTTGTTGTGCTGGCGGGAGTCGTCGGCGTGGTGTACGTCCTGAAGCGGTTTGACCTCGTGAGGCCCGGCGCAAACGGCAAGCCGGCCCGGATTGGCGGCCTCATCGGACGCCTGCCCAGCCCTTCAAGCGCGGGCGTCGTCGTGGTTTCGTCTCAATCTCTGCCGGGCGGGACCATGCTTCATGTGGTGCGTGTGGATGGCCGAAATCTGCTGCTGGCCGCAACCGCCCAGAGCGTGACCACCGTGACAGAGTGGAGCGTTCCCGAAGCTGATCCTGCCGCCCTCGCGGATGACTTTGAAGACTATCTCACACGCGCAGCTCCAGATGCGCCCCGTTCTGAATCCGGCCTCGCCGCCGCCAATGCCCGCCTGCGCTCGCTGCTGTCGTCTTCGCAGCCGGAGGAACCGTCTTGATTTCGCGTCCTATGACACGCACTCTTTTGACACGCATTCTTTGTCTGCTTTTCCTGCTTGCGGTAAGCGCCGCCGGGACGTACGCCCAAACTGCGCCTCATGCCCAAACTGCGCCTCATGC
>CAXUBO010000004.1:64602-71287 GCA_964249345.1 uncultured Armatimonadales bacterium
GCCCAAACTGCGCCTCATGCCCAAACTGCGCCTCATGCGGCATTTCCGGCGCTTTCGCTGCCGACTATCCCCGGCAGCGGGCCGGCCAAAAGCCCGCAGCAAGTGGCAAACACACTGCAAATCCTCGCCCTGCTGACTGTGCTGACCCTGGCCCCGGCGCTGCTGATTATGACCACGGCGTTCACGCGCATTGTTATTGTGCTGTCGTTCCTGCGCTCGGCGCTGGGGACGCAGAGCATCCCGCCGACACAAGTGATGCTCGGCCTGTCGCTTTTCTTGACGTTCTTTGTCATGTCGCCGACGTTCAATCAAATGAACAGCGATGCTATTCAGCCGTACCTCTCTTCCAAAATGGACTTTAACACCGCCGTCGAGCGCGGCGAAATCCCTCTGCGCCGGTTCATGGTCGCCCAAACATACAAAGCCGATTTGCGTCTGTTTCTCCAAATGAGCCGAACGCCGGTGCCGAAGATTACCGATCCGTCGCATCCCGCCGACGTGCTGCCGATGCAGGTCGTTATTCCGGCGTTTGTGATCTCAGAACTTAAAACGGGTTTCATCTTCGGCTTTATTATCTACATTCCGTTCATCATCATTGACCTCGTCGTGTCGTCACTTTTGATGAGCATGGGCATGATGATGCTGCCGCCGACCGTGATCTCCCTTCCCGCTAAAGTGCTGGTCTTCATTCTTGCCGACGGCTGGCACGCCATCGCCGGGTCACTCGCCGCGAGTTACCGGACTTAGCGGCTTGACGTGCTGTCCTGCCGTGCGGTACAATGGCTTTGATTGCTTGCCAGTAGAACCGCAGGAGGGTAGGGCAGTGGACAATTACGCGGATTATGTATGCTACTTGCTGGGATGTCAGGATGCCGGCATCGAGCCGCTGGAAGAATGGCGCTTTCAGTTGTTGCAGCAGGAAAGTCTGCGCCGGGCGGCGGAGCAGGAGCCGAGACACGCGCAGGTGCCTCCGTTTGTGCTGGAACAGCTTGCCAGGATGGTCGCTGAAGGTTATAAGATTGCGGCAGGCGGCGGCAAACAACCAGCGTCCGATGACAGCGATGAGGAGCCGGGGACGGCGGCCTGCGGCGTTCGGGAGCCGCGCAGGCCGCTGGAGCCGGTCCTGGCAGGCAGCGCCGCGCGGTCAATGCCGCAATCGAACGCTCCCGACCAGTCATTTTGGCGCACTTGATCCCCCGTTCAATCCTCCTAATGACGCTCGGCGCAGATGCCATACCCGCACCGCCGCCAATGGCAGGGCGAGGCACAGGGCGTAGTAAACTATCAAGCCCGCGCCTGCGCCGAGCGCTTTCGCGCCCAGTTTGTCCAGCGCAATGATCGCCAGCGGGTGCATCACATAAATTGCCAGTGACTCCGTCCCCAGATAGGATAGCAGTACGGCTGCGCGGCTTTCAACGAGAGCGTCCGCCCCCGCCAGCGCCAGAAAGCTCATGCCTGCCGTGAAGACCCATTGCCCGAATTGGTAGACCGCCGTATTGAGGTGCGCGGGCGGCAGCAGTGTCTTAATTCCCAGCGGCGTGTAGATCGCCAGCGCAGCCAGTGTCACGGCCAGCGCCGGCCAAAGGCCTCGCCGAAATATGTCCGCCCAGCGCCCAAGCCGGCTCCAGAGCCACAGCCCCAGCGCAACCGGCAGAATGTCCCACAGAATTGTGGTCTGGAACCGATGCAGAAGCACAAATCGGTTGAGGCCATACACAGCAGCCTGCAAGACGACGGCCCCCAGCGCGACGGCCCAAAACGCCGGGCGACGCTGAAAGAGGGGCAGCAGCAAGGGCAGCAGGACGTACATCTCGATCACCAAGACGAAAAAGTACAGGTGAAACTCGGCAGTTCCCGTCAGCAGCAGCTTGACGACATGGCTCACGCTCAGAGAGTGCAGCGTTCCCAATGCAAAGTTAATGGCGATGTAAACGCCGCTCCACAGTACATACGGCAGGACGGCAGTTTGGAGCCTGCGCCTGGCATAACGGGACACATCCGGCGTTCGTGTCAGGCTCAGGCTATTGGCGAACGCACTCAGCATCAGAAAACAAGGCACGGCCCATTGTGCATCTAGGTTCGGCACGGCCAGCGCGTACCAGGCCCATCCCGGCGGCGTGTGGGACTTCGCCGGGTGCAGGACAGGCAAAAAATGGCCGGAGACATGGATAAAGAGGACAGCGAGAATGGCAATCCCCCGGCAGATGTCCAGCGATCCTAAGCGTCCGGCAGTCTTCGGCTCACTCTGCGGCGGCGTTTCGCGGGAGAGTTCTTGGGAACGCGGCTTTGTTGGCATCGCCCTTGATTCGCCGCGCGGGCGCGAAACTCCTGCTCACGCGCCAAACTTGGCCGCGCGGGCCGGTCCAGGCGGGAACCAGCGTGTAGCTGCCGAACAGCGAGCGCAGGCGCGGACTATCTAAGCCAGGCACCTGGCGCTGAAGGCCCTTCACGCAGTCACTAGCCGTCCAAACCTCCCCCAGCACATAGACCTGCCGGTGAGCGCCGAACGCGCCGGCCAGCGACTTGTCTAACGACACCTGCGCCGCCGTCATATCGGCGGAATGCGCCAGCAGGCCGTGAAGCGACAGCACAGGGCGATTGGCGAAATAAGGAATGTCTACCTCGCACTGGGCGTCATCCCCGACGCCGGACACGATGAAGAGCGAGCGCGGCGGCGCGTGCGCTTTCACATCGAAAGCCACGCGCTGGGACAGCCCGGCGACCGGCTTCAGATAAGGCAGAATGCCGGCAAAAAAGTTCAGCAGGACAAACACGCCGGCCCAGACGCAGGCGAGGCGCGGAGCAGGACGCGCCAGCAGCAGCAGTGTTCCCAGCGGCACCAGCACCGGAACCCAGAACACAAATGCGCCCGGACACCAGACCGTGAAGAACGCCGCGTAGAGCAGCACCCAGATTAGGCAAGTCGCGGCGATGGGCCAGTCGGCGGAGCGCCGCAGCTTCGGCAAAGATGCAAGAATTCCCCAGGCCGCTGCTGTAATTCCCGACAGCGAGACGCCGTACATCGCCCAAAGCAGCGCAAGCGCCGCAGTGCCAAACGGCCGCAGCGGCGTCTCGGCCAGCGCGGCGCGTCCCAGCGGCTGGTCAAAAAGCGCATGACGCATACCGAACAAGTCTAGGCGTAGATTGTGAAGAACATGAAAATCCCACCACCAGCCGCGCTCCGCGTAAGCGTTCATCCAGTGCTTGAACGCTCCCGGCGAATGCAGGTGCAGGGCCAGCAGCCCGACAAGCGCATAAGCGCCGGCAGCAGCGCCGATCCAAACCATGACGTAGGCCGCCGCCAAATGAACGCGCTTTCGTCCCGGCGCGACCAGGGCGACGCCAACGAGGCCGACCAAGCCGAACAGCCCGGCGCTCTCGTGGAACAGCGCCGCCGTTCCCGCCAGCAGCCCAACCCGCGCGGCCTGGCTCCAAGCTGGCCGGACCCGCAGGCGAAGTAATTCATAAAACGCCGCCAGCATCAAAACGCTGCTCGGCATGTTGACCCGCCCGTCCGTCGCGCAAATCCACCAGCCGAACGACCCCGCCAGCCCAAGCGCCAGCGCCAAAGGCGCCCCGCCTGCCGGCTGAAGGCGGCGCAGCAGGGCGTAAAACAGCGCGATGCCCCAGGCTCCTAAAACCGCGTTTAGGCTCTGGTTTACTACCAGCGGCCCGCCTGTGAAACCCGCGAAGCGGGCCAGCCGCCACGCGCCGAAGCCGAGCGCATTAAACAAAAGATGATGCGGATGAAACAAGGGCCGCAGCTTCCCCGTCTCTGCCGCCAGCCCGATTTGGTTGGCATAGGCCACGGCATCAAACGTGTTCAGATGCGTCCGCGTCAAAAGATAGACGGCAAGCGTGCCGAAGAACAGCAGCCAGGAAACGGGTACTTGTCGTTTCTTTGCAACTACTGATGTAGTCAATAAAGAGGTTGGTTCGGCTAAATCTATCATGGAAAACTCCTATCGCTTTGTTGCGGGCGTCAGCAGAAAGGCGCGGCGGTGGCCTTGAAAGAGGCCGATACCGGCGACTTGGCCGTGGCCGTTGATGGCGCGGGCTTCGGTGAGTGTCCAGCCGGAGTTTACAGGGAGCAAGGAGTTTAGGTCGGTCGGCTGGTTGTTCTGCCAGAGCGTGGCGCGTTTGACTGCCCCAATCTGCGACGTGCCGACAACCTGGCCGCCCGCGTTCAGGGCGTAGGCGGCGCTGATTGTCATGCCGGGCAGCGGCGCTAAGTCCTGCATCTGGCCGCCGGCGTACAGAAACGCATGGCGGGTCCCGGTATTGTCCATTTCGGACGCGCCCGCGATGTCGCCGGTATCGCTGACGGCATACGCAACGCTGTTTGCGCCGCCCAGGGTGCCGAGGTCGGTCATCCCGTCGCCGTCGGTCCAAGCAAACGCATGGGTCGCGCCGAGCGTGTCTGTGTCGGCTTTGCCGACGATGGTTTCCGCTTGGTTGATTGCGTAAGCGGCGCTGTAAGGGCCGCCGAGCGTGCCGAGATCAGTCAAAGCTGCGCCGGGGCGGTGCAGGAACGCGCGGGTGATCCAGGCACGCCGACGGTCTGCATGGCCGGTTTCCGAAAAGCCGGCGATCTCGCCCAGGCGATTGATGCCGCGTGCTTCGCTGTAGGGGAAGCCCGGCAGGGAGCCGATTTTGTGCGTTGCGCCGTCCCACCAAAACGCGCGGGCATGGCCGGGAATGTTGAACGATGCTCCCGCCGCCTGCCCGGCGTCGCTCAGGCCGTACACCAGGCTGGCGTGGTGCTTCGGCAGGGCGTTCAGCGCGGCGAGTGTGTCTGCACCGCCCGCGAAGCCTTGTGCGCCGTCCTCAGTTCGGACGGAAAGCGCCACCTGCCCGGCGTTGTTTAGGGCGGAAACGTCGCTGTCCGCATCGCCGCCGAGCAGGGCGACGGAGTAGCGGGTCGGCGCGGGGCCGGAGGAAGCTTCGGCAGGCGGCAGGGCCTGCGATAGCCGCCAGGGCAAAAGCAGCGGCAGGGCGAATACCAGCAAAGAGGCCCAGCGCGACGGAAGCCGGGCGTGAGAAAGACCGACCAAACGGCGGCGCAGGGTATGGTAGCCGGGCGAAAATCCAAGCGCAGGCGGCGTCGCCGCCGGGGCGGCAAGCTTCAGCAGCAGGCGTCCATAATCGGCAGAAGGAAGCTGGGTTGCAGACAAGGCGAAAGCGTCACAGGCGGCTTCCCGTGCGGCGGCCCATTCGGCAGCCGCCCACCAGGCGAGGGGGTCAAAGAAAAAGAAGGTCCGGGCCAGCAGGGGAACGACGGCAAGCGGCAGGTCAAAGCGCCTCAAATGTGCCATCTCATGCGCCAGTGTCAGGCGCATCTCCGTCGGCGTCAGCAGCTCGCTCAGCCCCGGCGGCAGCAGAACAATGGGACGCAGCCAGCCGGAAACGCACGGCGTCTGGATACTTGGTCCGGTCAGCACCGGCGGCATACGCTTGAGGCCCATCTGCCGGGCCAGTGCGCCGAGGTCAATCTCAGGCAGGAAGGCCGGGAACAAGCCGCGCTGAAGCCGTCTCAGGGCGAAGCCTTGACACAAAGCAAACCCAGCAGAAGCGGCCACGCCCATCATCCAGGCAGCAAAAAGAAAGAAAGGCCGGCGCGGCCCAGTTGGGGCTGGAGCGGCTGCTGTTTCGGTTTTAGGGAACGCCGGTGCGGCTGCCGGACGGCTTTGTGCCGTCGGCGGAACTGCTTGCGGCAACGGCAGGGCGGCGGCTGCCGCCGCAGAGCGGACCACCGGAGCAGGCGCGGGCAGCAGCGGCAGGCTGATCGGGGCAAAAGCCCAAAGGCCCGCCAAAAGCTTGGCGCAGGCCAGCCACCACAGCCAGGCCCGAACCGCCGCCGGCAGGCGCGGAGCGCAGCGACAGGCCGCGCCGACAGCGGCGATCACCAGACTACCCCAAAGGCAGGCATGACCCATTTGCAGCAGCCACGAAATTGGCTCCATCGCGCCTAGCTCCTGTCAGTGTCCGTTGCTTCAACCAATTGCCGCAAGTCTGCCAGCTCACGCGCGGACAGCTTCGACTGGCTGAGGTACGCCACAAACGGCGAAAGCGAGCCGCCCAGCGATTTTTCCACAAAGTCGCGCACCAGCGACTGCATCAGCTCGGTCTTGGCAACGACCGGCTGATACTGGAACGCCCCTTGATCTTTAAAGCGCGTCAAGTAGTTTTTCTGGCGCAGGCGCTCCATCATGGTTAAAATTGTTGTGCGGGCGAGGCCATGCGGCTCCCCGAACTGCTCGGCGGCTTCGCGGACTGTGACCGGCGCATGGTCGGAAACATAGCGCAGCAGCGACAATTCTTGATCGCCCAAAGTTTGCGGCTTATTCATGCTCCCATTGTAGCATAGGACTACACTAGTCGTCAAGCGGGGGGCGCAAAGGAACGAATTCTTGCTTCCTACCCTCGCGTTTCTTTCCTGCCGTCGGGTAAAATACCGCCACCATGACTGACGCTAATTTTTCTTCCGACTTTGACCCGCTTCAGAAACTTGACCCGCTCCAGCAGGCCGCCATGCGGGCGGAAGACCTGCGGGCGCAGCTTAACCACGCCAATTATTTATACTATGTGCTGGACCAGCCGGAGATTGCCGACGCTGAGTATGATCATCTGCTGCGGGCGCTGATTGATTTGGAAACGACGCATCCCGAATTGGTGACGGCAGACT
>CAXUBO010000005.1:0-9370 GCA_964249345.1 uncultured Armatimonadales bacterium
CGTTTGTGCTGGTCCACAAAACGCGGGTGAGTGCATCGGTGCCGTCGGCAAGGGCTTGGGCGGTCCAGCCGGAATACGGGCCGTAGGTGTTCTGGGTAATCGCGCCGGTAGACGTGTTATCGTTCCAAAGCGAGGCCGCCCCACCCGTGCTGGTCCAAAGCAGATGCGTCGTGTTGTCGGCGGCGGCGCTGACGGCTTTGGCGGTCCAGCCGGGGTACGGGCCGTAGGTGTTTTGCGTGACTGCGCCGCTGAGGGTGTTCAGGTTCCATAGGGACGCGCTGCCGTCGGTGCTGGTCCACAAAACGCGGGTCAGGTCATCCGGGCCGTCGGCGAGGCCCTGGGCGGTCCAGCCGGGGTACGGGCCATAGCTGCTTGAGGTGAACGCGCCGCTAAAGCCGCTGTACGTCCAAATTGAGGCGGCCCCGCTGGTATGGTCCCAAAGAACATGGGTCGCCGGGCGATGCAGATTTACCTGAAATAGAGAGCCATAGTCGTTCGCGCCGCCGTCAGTCGTGAGGCCGTATAAGGCGCCGTCGCTGGACATCGTCAGCACCGGGCTTGTGCCGTCGCCGGGGCCGAATGGATACAGAGTGTTGAACAAAACCCCGCCGTTCGTGACCATAAAAATGGTCCCGTGTCCGAATGCCCCGCCGGACACGGTCGTCCCGTAAAAGTTTCCTTCGGCGTCTTTCACCAGCGCGGCGCTTGGGCTTGCGCCGTCCGGGTTCGCATTGGGATTATTCGGATCGCTGCTGCCGGGGGCGCTGAAGGCATACACGACCGAAAAGTTCGAGCCGTCGGCGGCGAGCTGGAAGACAACCCCGCTGCCGCTGGGGCCGCCGACCGGCGTGACCCCGTACAGCAGGCCGTCCTTGCCGAGCGTCAGGGCGGCGCTTGGGGTCGCGCCGTCTTGGTTGACGTCCTGGTCATCGTCCGCCGTGAACTGGTACAAGACCGTGTAGCCGCTGCCGTCCGCGGCGATTTTGAACACGGTTCCGTCGTCGCCGCTGCCGCCGTACTCGGTGACGCCGTACAAAAACCCGCCCGGCCCGGCCACAAGGCCGCCGCTGGGGTTGACGCCGTCCGTGCCGCTGCCGAAGTCGTGCAGCACGGTGAAGCCGGTGCCGTCGGAATTGATCTTGTAAACAACGCCGGAGTCGTTGAGGCCGCCCAGCGCCGTTTCGCCGTAGAGCGTGCCGCCGCTGCCCTGCAAAAGCGGGCCGAGGGGGTAGCTGCCGTCGGCGTTGACCCCGGTAGTGGGATCGCCGGCCGTAAAGGAGTACAGCGGCGTAAGCTGGCTGCCGCCGGGCGCGAGGGTATACAACAAGCCGCCGGCGTTCGCGCCGCCGACGGGGTCTGTCCCGTACAGCGTGCCGCCGGCACCGGACAGCAGGCTGCTGTCCGCGCTGGGGCTGACGCCGTAGGTATAAAGGGCTGTGGGATTCGTGCCGCCGGCCCCAAACTGCACAATGGTTCCCTCGCCGCCTATCCCGCCGGCTTGGGTTAGACCCACGAGGGCACCGCCGGGCGCGGCAGCCAGCCCATGCGGCGTCGATCCAATCGGCCAGCCGGGGGCGTTGATGAAGGGCACACCGAAGCTATACAGCGGCGTGATGGCTGCGGAGTCCGGCGCGTCCGCAGAGGCCGCGCCCAGTCCAAGACCGGCACCCAGCAGGAGGACACCCGCCGCCAGCAGCGGGGCGCAGGCAGCCCGGCGCAAAGAAACATCAAAGCGATTACTCATAACTAGCGTATCGGCGAAACTGCAAGCAATCTTGAGGGCCGGCCAGTGTCACACCCACGACCGAAAAAGGTCACACCCACGACCGAAGAATGGCAAGCGCCAGCAGGCGCGAAAGATAGGACGCGCCGGAGCGGGCTTGCAGCTCCCGCAGCACCCGGTTTGCCTCGCACACGGAAAGGCCCGCCGCACTCGCGGCGTCTTCCGGGCTGCATCCCGTGACGAGCCGGCGCAGCAGGGTGCGTTCCAGCGCGGTCGGTGCGGCGCTGGTCTGCATCATCAGCGTTTTTACAACTGGCGTCATAGGTGTTTCCTTTTCACGGGGACACGGGGCTGAACCCCCGTGCTTTGAAGAGCAACTCCCCGCCTGCGCGGGCAGAAGATATTCGCGCATCAGACTGATCGGGCATCGGACTGTTCTTAGCTTCTTCGCCCGCGAAGGCGGGAGATTGCACTTCAAAGCGCTGCCGTTCAGGGCAGAGTATCAGAACTGAGAAAAGAAGTATGGCCGATTGCTGCCGGGCCGGCCTTGCGCTAAGTCACACGGCAGGTGTGACAGGAGTCACAGGCCCGGACGCGCTCTTTCGCCGCGCTTTCTTGACAAATCGCCCGCGAACTGTCAAAATGATGCAGCGAACCATTGGAGAAGAACCATGAGTGACTTTTTGATACTGCACGGCTGGGGCGGCAACAAGCCGGACCACTGGCAGGAACATCTCGCCGGGAAGCTGCGGGCGGAAGGCCAAACAGTTCATGCGCCGCTCATGCCGGAGCCGATGGCCCCGCACCCGGACGCCTGGATGGAGGCGCTGCATGACGCGCTGCGCGGGCTGCCCGAAGACGCGGCCCTGACAGTTCTGGCGCACTCGCTGGGCGCGATCAACTGGATGCACCACGCGGCGATGGCAGAAGCGCCGGGGTTTGAGCGGCCCGGCCCGGTGGCGGACCGGGTTCTCCTGGCCGCGCCGCCGTATGTGATCCGCGAAATCCCGCCGCTTGACGCCCCGCCCGGCGCCGCTGATTTTTTTCCGCCCCCGCTTTCCCCGGCGGGCCTTGCGGCAGTCGCTCGCGAAACAATTTTCGTGGCGTCCGACACCGACGATTATGCGACGTTTGATCAGTCGTCGGCGTATGCCGCCGGGCTGGGACTGGAAATCCAGAAACTGCCCGGCGCGGGCCATATTTCGCCCTACTACGGCTACGGTGAATGGCCCTGGGTCCTGGATTGGTGCTTGGGCCGCGCCGGGCTGCCCCCGCTGCCGAACAAGTAACCCCGACCGTTCTTTGGTCAGTATCGGAACACGTTTTATGCCGGCATCCTCCACTCATTCCACCGCCGCAGAAGACGGCGCGGCCATCCTAAACGACCCCCGCAGGCCGGACGGCCTGGTCACGTTCCTGTTTTCCGACATTGAAGGCAGCACCCGGCTTTGGGAAGAGCAGCCGCAAGCGATGTCCGCCGCCCTGGCCCGGCATGACGCGCTCATGCAGGAGGAGATGGAAGCGTCGGGCGGGTTCGTGTTTAAAACGCTTGGCGATGCGTTCCACGCGGCTTTTGCCCGGCCCGAATCGGCGCTTGCCGCTGCGCTGGCCGCGCAGGCCGCGCTGCACGGCGAAGTCTGGCGCCTTGCCCACGGCAAGCAAATTCGGGTACGGATGGCCCTGCACACCGGGCAGGCCGAGCAGCGCGGCGGTGACTATTTCGGCGCGGCCCTCAGCCGGACGGCCCGGCTGCTGGCGGCGGGCCACGGCGGGCAGACGCTTCTTTCCGAAGCGGCAGCGGCGCTTCTCTCTGGAAGCCTGCCGCCGGATGTCCGCCTGCGTTCTTTGGGCCGGCACCGCTTCAAAGACTTGGCCCAGGCGCAGGAAGTCTCGGAACTTCTTGCGCCGGACCTGCCCTCCGTATTCCCGGCGCTGCGCTCGCTGGAGTTTTTCCCGAACAATCTGCCCGCCCAGCTCACCTCCTTTATCGGGCGTGAGGCCGAGATGGCGTCGGCCAGAACGCAGCTTGCCGGGTCGCGCCTGCTGACTGTCACCGGCATGGGCGGCAGCGGCAAAACTCGTTTGGCCCTGCAAATTGCCGCTGATTCTTTGGAGCTGTACCCGGACGGCGTCTGGCTGGTGGAGGTTGCGGCGCTTTCCGACCCGGCCCTGCTGATGCCCCAAGTCGCCGGGACCCTGGGCGTGCGCGAAGAGTCGGAAAAGAAGCTGCGCCAAACCCTGATTGATACGCTGCGTCCGCAGTCGCTGCTTTTGGTGCTGGACAACTGCGAGCATCTCGTGGAAGAAGCGGCGCGAGTGGCGGACGCTTTGCTGAAGGCGTGTCCCACGCTGTCTATTTTGGCAACCAGCCGGGAAGCTTTGGGCATCAGCGGCGAGGCCGTCCTGCCGCTGCCGCCCTTGTCCCTGCCGGCGCTGGGAACTGCCGCCACCCCGGACGCTTTAGCGGAGTGCGAGGCGGTGCGCTTTTTTGTGGAGCGGGCGACGGCGGCGCTGCCGGTATTTCGGCTGAGCGCGGGCAACGCCGCCGCCGTGGCGTCGGTCTGCGCCCGTCTGGACGGCATTCCGCTGGCGCTGGAACTTGCGGCGGCGCGGGTGAAGGTGCTGACCCCGGAGCAGATTGACGGGCGTTTGGACGACCGCTTCCGGCTGCTGTCGGGCGGCAGCCGGACCGCTATGCCGCGTCAGCAGACTTTGCGTGCTCTGGTGGACTGGTCGTATGACTTGCTTGCTCCTGCCGAGCAGACGCTACTCTGCCGCTTGTCGGTCTTTAGCGGCGGCTGGTCTCTTGGGGCTGCCGAGATGGTCTGCGCCGGGGGCGATGTGGAAGACTGGGAAGTGCTGGACCTGCTTTCGCATCTGGCGGCAAAATCTCTGGTGGTAGTGGAAGCGCCGGAAGCCGGGCAGGTGCGCTACCGCCTGCTCCAAAACATCCAATCGTATGCCCAGGGCCGGCTGGCCCAGACGCCGGGCGAGGCCGAAGCTTTAGCAGAAAAGCACCGGGACTTTTTTCTCGCGCTGGCTGAAGAAGCGGAGCCAAACTACGTCGGTGCAAATCAGGTTCTTTGGCTTAATGTTTTGGAGCGGGACTTGGATAATTTACGGGCCGCGCTGTCCTGGTCGCAGTCTCAGAGTGGTGACAGCCTGCCGCGCCTGGCAGGGGCCTTGTCCAGGTTCTGGTATGGACGCAGCTTTTTGTCGGAAGGCGCCGGCTGGCTGGAAGCGGCCTTAGAAACAAAGCCTGAAGGCGCAATTTTAGGCAAAGTCCTGAACGGCCTCGGAATGCTGTCCTGGTGCTGCGGCGACTACGAAAAGTCCCGCGCCTGCCATGAAAGAGACCTCGTCGTTGAGCGCGAGCTGCAAAATTCCCACGGCATCGCCCGCGCCCTCGGCAATCTGTGCGTTCTGGCCGACCTTCAGCAGCGGTATGACCAAGCCGAAGCCTACGGGCAGGAAAGCTTGGCGCTGTACCAAAGCTTGGGAGAGAAAACTCCAGTTGCCCGGATGCTCTCGAATTTAGGCGCGGGTGCCGTTCGGCGGAAAGAGTATGCGAAGGCGGAAGGTCTCTACCGGGAAGCATTAGCGGCTTACCGGGAGACCGGCGATGCCGAAGGCGCCGCCGATACGCTGCACAACATGGGAGAACTGTTTTTGCGGCAGGGACGGCAGGAGGAAGCGGTGCCTTACTTTCGGGAAAGCCTGCTCGCGCAGCGGACGCTCGGCAACACGCAGCATATCGCAAGCACGCTGATCCATATTGCAGAAGCCGAAGCGGAGAACCACGCGCGGGTGTGTCTTCTTTGGGCGGCGGCAGACCATCTCCTGCAAGCCGGCGGCATTTCCGCTCTTGCCGAAACTTCCGGGTACCGAGCGACACTGGACAAAAGCCGGGCGATCTTAAGCGCAGAACAATTTCAAGTTCTTTGGTCGCAGGGTCAGCGAATGGGCAAAGAGGAAATAATAAATTTTGTATTAGCTAATTTTTCCGGTTTTTCTGAGCTACAATACTGATGCCCGCCGAACGTAGAGTAAAGCTGAGGAGGACACGATGAATTTCATTTCCGCCGGACAAAAAGCACTGCGCCTGTACTTGCTGCTCGCACTCGCGGTTTTGGCGCTGGCGCTCCCTGCGCTGACGCAGACCAACGCGCCGCAGCCGAATGTACCGCACATCACGCCCCCCCATGTTGGGACTGAGCCGAAGCCGATGGCGGCAAAGCGCATAGCCTCCCATTCTGTAAAGAGCATAGCCCCTCGTTCCGTGCTGCGTCACCGCCGCCTTCGAAGGCACCGCCGGCATCATTATCGCTATCATCGCCGGCATCATTTCCGGCATCACCCCCACCGGCCTACTCATACGGCTATCCATCACACACCGCCCTGCTAATTCGCGCAGTGGTACCAATCGGCAAAAAAGGGAAACGCGATGACACAACCACAAACGCCCGAAGAAACGAAAGTCGCGCTTTCGGAAGAAGAACCGAGAAAGGAAGAGCCGGAAGAAGAACCGAAAGGGAAACCGCATCCAAACGCGCCGCATATTACGCCGCCCAGCGTGACCAGCTAAGGGTCTACTGTAAACAGGCCGACGTTCGCCCAGCGCTCTTTGCTCGACACAGGGGACAGCGGGGCGTCGGCGTCTACCAGGCCCGTTCGCAGGTTACGCAGCAGCGGGCGCTTGCTGTTCTTCCAAACCGAGACCGCATCTACGGACGGCGGGGCAAGCATCAGCAAAAGGAGCTGGTCGGTGGCGCGGCAGACCAGCGGCAGCCAGTCTACAAGAGTGTCCGTGCCGCCTGCCGCCGTGACGCGCAGAAACGGGGCGGCGGCGGGGTCCGGCGTGAACACGCGGGAGCCGAGCGTGACGCTGGGGGCGTCAAAGCTGACCGACGCTTCCGGCAGCAGCCCGACCAGGGACAAGAGGGCCGACTGCTGGGCGGCCACCGAGCGCCACGACGCCAAGCGCGACGCGGGCGGCACGGCGGAAAGCGCGGCGAAGGCGTAGCGCAGGTATGCCGGATTTCGAGATAAATCAAAAAGGCGGAAGCCGGTTTGGGCGCAGTCAAACAGCCCGGAATGCAGGCCGTCAGCACTCAAAGAGGGCGCGTCCGGCATCAGCGGCTGGGCCAGCAGCCACGCGCCCCACTCGGCCACCGCCGCCCGCAGGCGCGTGTTCGGCGCCTCGGCGTCCAGCGCCAGCAGGGACAAAATGACGCCCGCAGTCGCCGGCGGCGACTGGGCCTCAAACTCCCGCCCTCGCTCCCGAAGCAGAAACTCCGCAATGCGCCAGCTTGCTTTGATCCAGACCTCGTTCCCGGTCGCGCCGTAAGCGGCGGCAAAGACCCGGATCGCTTCCGCGCCGTCCAGGGCGCAGGGCAGCGGCAGCAGCTTTCCATCACCCTCCAGGCCGCGCGTCGCATGAACCCGTGCGCCGTCATAAAAGCCGGTCTCGTTTTGCTTCAGCAGCAGCCACTGGCAGGTATTAAGGGCCGACTGCTTCAAAAGCGGCTCGCCGGTGACGGCGAACAGCCGGAACAGGGACCGGGCCAGCCGGGCATTCGTTCGCAGGCCAAACGTCGCCCCGCCCGCGTAATCCGTCAGCTTGCCGCCTTGAAGCGTATCCCAGAACGCGCCTTTGTTCGGCTCCGGCTCCCCGTCCCGGCCCATGACCTGAAAGTCCGCGCACAGCCCATGCCCGCCGAACCGGACCAGGCGCGGAATGCCCGCCGTCCCATGGACGCTGTTCCAGTCCCACAGCGCCGCCAGCGCCCCTGCCGGCTCCGCCGGCCCGCCGCCGCAGTAGGTATCTTCGCCTAAGTTCCCCACGTCCGGCGCTTTGAGATACAGGCGCTCCATGCCTTGGAGATGGTAGGCGTCCGGGGCCGTGAGCTTTGCGACTGTCGCCGCCGGGTCCAGGGCGCGAACGCTTAGGAGCGGATGCAGGGCGCTTTCGGCAAATGCCGCGTACTGCGTGACCAGCGCCGCGCGGGCTTCGCCGCTGTTTTTGGCTGGACTCAGGCGCAGGCAGAACGAGATCAGCTTGCCGCCGCCGAGTGAAAACGCCGGAACATCCAGCGTGAAGCCTCCCGCTTCCGACCATTCCGCCTCTCCTTGAAGCGCGGCCAGCCCCAGGGTGTACCCGTGGTAGCCTGACACGGCGCACAGCGCCGCGTGGCCCCGTGCGGCGGCCGGCAGCAAAGGCCAAATGGCCGGCTGATGCAGGGCGGAGGCCAGCTCAATTCGTAATGCCCCCATGCAGCGCGGCGTAGTCCGCAGGCGCATCTCCACTTGAAACGCGCCGTCCAGCTTCGGCACCGGCAGCCAGCGCATCTCCCATTCCAGCGCCGCGCCGCCCGCGCCAAGCTTTCGCGCTCCGCCGAGGCAAATCTGCCCGCCCCGCCCCGCTTCATGCCAGTCAATCGTCAGGGGATACGCCTCGTTCTTGACCCGGACAGTCGCCAAAGGCCGCAGGACGGTCGTCTCCAGCAGAGGGGCGACCACTTTGACGCCGCCCCGGTTTCGGGCCGTGACCGCCATTTGCCAGGTGGGCCGCAGCCCGTCTTGGACCGGCGTGAATGCGGCCCAAAGGCCGGATTTGCGTCCTAATTTGTGATGTGTGGGTTCGGTCATGGTAATTGTCCCGGCATTAAAATGCCGGGCTAGTCAAGGACAGAAAGTCGCTCCGCGACTGAAGATGTGCAGTCCCGCAGGAACTTTCTTTGCTGCGTTAGACCGGCATTTCAAGGCCGGGTTCCTGACATGGTCTCTAAGCCGCCGAGGCTGCGTAAGACTCAATTTCAATGCGCTTGAAGACCAGCGCGTCCAGCAGATCGGCCAGCGCAGTCTCGTTCAAGCTGAAGTATTCCAAAAGCGCCGGGTCCATCTCGCGCTGCAAGCCGTCGCCGCTGTACCCGATGCCGGAGCGGTGGGCCAGAATGTTCGCCAGGGACACAATCCCGGCCAGGTCCAGCGAGTCTTTGGCCCGCGTCGGGTGATGATGGAACTCGACCGCTTCCACAATCGGCGCGGGCAGGCCCCAGCGGCCCAGCACCCACGCGCCCAAGGCAGGATGCGACAATCCCAGCACCTTCTTTTCGGCATCATACATGGCAAGCTGCTCCGCCTGCACCGTGTCCACAATCTCCGTCAGCGCCTGCGGGACGAACCGGGCTAAGATGATCTTGCCGATGTCATGCATCAGCGCCGCCGTGAACGCTTTCTCGGACTGCGGGTACCGCGCCCGCTTCGCCAGCAGCTTCGCCGCGGTCGCGGTCGTGACCGAGTGCGTCCACAGCGCGGGCAGATCAAAGCCGGTGCCGGACATGCGGAACATGTCAAAGACAGCGGCAGCCAGCAGAGTATTTTTGAGGGTCTGGAAGCCGAGCAGGGTCACGGCCTGCGGGATATTGACGATCTTCTGCCGGAAGCCGTAATAGGACGAGTTCGCAAGCTTCAAGACTTTGGCCGCCATGGCCGGGTCCGCTTGAATGACTTTTGCCAGGTCGGACGACGAGCAGAAGGGGTCTTCGATCATCTGCATCACGCGCAGAACGCTTGCGGGCAGTGTTGGAATATCGTTTATTCGGGAAAGCAGGCTTTCCAGATACGGGTTTTTCATTGAGTGTGCCT
>CAXUBO010000005.1:9470-50227 GCA_964249345.1 uncultured Armatimonadales bacterium
GTAGACCCGGCGACCGCGCTCAGGCCGTCAAAAATTGCCATCTTCAGATGCAGGCGCAGGAAGTCTGGGCCAAGCTGGTAAAGATGGACACTCATCCCGGCCTCAAGAAGAACAGCAATGGCCCCGGCGTTCAGCAGGCCGGACGGGCCGATGCGGGCCATGATCTGCGGGTCCAGCAGCACGCGCACGCAGACGCCGCGCTTGTGGCAGGCAATCAGCTCGTCCAGCAGCGCGGTGCGTCCTATCTCGCAGAGGGCGATGCAGACGGAAACGCTTGCCCGGCGCAGGTTTTGGGTCAGCGCCGCCTGCGTTGTCCGCTCGCCGATCCGCGTGCCGACAATCCGCGCTTGTGCCGGGCCATGAGCTTGGAGAACGTCTCCCGAAAACGGCGCAATGCGGCCTAAGACAGCCTGCGGGAGGGGAAGCGGCTCACCTCCGGCGGCGTTCCAGTCAGCATCAAACTGCCGGGACAAATCGGCAGCCAGGGGGCCGCGCAGGTGCAGCATCAAATCGTGGTAGCGATGAAATAGGGTGCCGACATTCATGCCGCCCACCAGCGCCTCGGCGTCATCAACGGCGATAAACTTGTGATGCGACAGCGGCGCTTTGCCCGGCGACTCCGGCAGCGGGCGCGTGTCGCTGCGCCGGACATCAATTTCTAGTTTTCGCAGCAGGCGGTAGGTTCGCCGGCATTCCCACAGCACTTCCGGCACAGTCGGCCCAAAGCCGAGCGCACGATCCAAAAGAACGCGCACCGAAACGCCGTGCGCCTGTTTTGCGGCGAGGATTGCGGCCATGCGGCCCGCGTCCGGCCCGCCGAACAAATAAAACGTCAGCCGGATTGTTTTCTGCGCCCGCAAAAGCAGGGCTTCCATCTCAGCATACGCCGCGCCGTCAAACAGCGCAGCCGCTTCCGTCTTCTGAAATCCTGCCGTTATTCTTGGTTCAATAATCACCCTCTCATTTTACCGTTCAATTCTGCCGATATTTGTTTGTGACGTAAATCCAACTAATTAAGGCCACTCTATGATCCATCTTCTTGCCACGCTTGTTCATGTACTTTCCAATACCATCTGGGGTTCGTAATCCGTCAAAACAAGAAACGCCGCCGAACCCTAAGTTTCGGCGGCGTTTTTTTCACTTTCATCCATGCAGAAAAGGCCGGGCCGTGACGGTCCTGCCGTCGCTGACAAACGTGATCGCGCCCTGCCGGTCGGTGCGGTAAACCTGGACGCCATGCGCTTCCAGCCGTTCCAGCGTGGACGGCGCAGGATGGCCGAAACGGTTGTTGCGCCCGCAGGAAATAAGCGCGTGTTTCGGCTGCAAGGCTGAGAGCCAGTTCTCGCCTGTAGCGTTTTTGGACCCGTGATGCCCCGCCTTCAGCACGTCGCACGCCAAATCGGAATGTGCGGCAAGCATTGCGCCTTCAGCCTCATTTTGCGCGTCGCCCGTGAGGATAAACCGCGTTTTGCCGTAGTCAATTCGGAGGCCGACTGAGTAGTTGTTGATGGTCGCATCATCGCTGCCGGTGCCGTAAGCTGCCGCTGTGCCGTAGGCCGCACCGCTCGGCGGGTTCAATACGAGAATATGCACGCCGTCGCCCATGTCCAGCGTCTGCCCCCGCACGGCACGCGCACACGGGATGCTGCGCCCCGCAACAAGCCCGCGAAACTCCAAGTAGGCAGGCGAGGGGTACGGCAAACTTGTTCCATCCAAAACGGCTCCGATGCGCGGCCCGCGCCCGACTGCCGACAGGCCGGCGACATGGTCCCCGTGCGGGTGGGTTACGACCAAAACATCGATGGCGTTGATGCCGAGATACTCCAAAAACGGCACGACAATTCGCGTGCCGACGTCCGTATCTCCGGCGGCCATGGCGTCGCTTGTCCCCCCGCCGTCCACTAAAATCGTCCGCCCGCTTGGCGTGATCAGGAGCGTGCAGTCGCCCTGCCCCACGTCGACCCCAATGACGCGCAGCGTGCCGGCGTCCGGGTCAGGGCGGCGGGACAATCCCCACCACGCCAGCGGCCCCAGCAGCAGCGGAGCCAGCTTGAGGGGAGCAGACTGAAGCAGGCGGCGGCGCGAGATTTCCCATTCTTCTTTGCAGCGCATTTGTCCCTCCATAGACCAAAGCATAGAACGCGAGAACAAGCGGCAGCGGCGGAGGCGGCAGGGACAAGTACGCGCCCGGCCCTTCGCCCAGGCTCCGCACGATCCTTGAAATAACGCCGACCCCCGCGCCTGCCGCTGTCAGCAGAAGCACGCCCAGAGCGTGCCAGAGCAGCCAGGACACGATGCCGAGGAAACCCAGCGGGATCAACAGGAACAGCAGCGGGACCACCAAGCCGTTTGCCAGCCAGCCGGTCAGCGACACTTCGCTGTAGGCCGACGCCACCACCGGCATCGCCCCCACTTGGGCCAGCAGCGACAGGCCGAAGCCATCGACTGCCCATTCGGCGGCGCGGCGCACCTGCGGCTGCCGGATGCCTGCGGCAAGCTTGGGATGCCAGAAGCCGTTCCAGACCGGCATAGTCAGCGCCAGCGTCAGGATTGTCAGGAACGACAATTGGAAGCCCGGCTCTAACAGCGCCGTCGGCTGCACCATCAAAATGATCAGCCCGGCCGCGCCGATGGCAGTCGGTCCATCCGGCTCCCGCTCAAACAAAACGGCCCCAAAGTACAGCGCGGCCATCAGCACCGCTCGCACCACCGCCGGACGGCCCCCGCAGACCAGTGCATACAAGAAAAGGAACGCAATCAAAAGCGCGGCCTGCGCTTTTCGGGGCAAGGTCAGCCTTTGCAGCAGCCGCTCCAGCCAGAACGCCAGAATGCCGACGTGAAGGCCCGCCGACGCCAGAACGTGCACCGTGCCGGTATGCACAAAGTCCGCCATCAAGGCCGGCGGCAGATCAGTGCGGCGTCCGATTAAAATCCCCGACAGCACGGCGGCAGTCACAGGCGGCAGGCTGCTTTGCAGAGCGTTCAGCGCCGCTTTCCGCACCTGCCAGGCCAGCGCCAGAAATAAATTGGCAGCAATCGGATTTGCCGCGCCGAAACCCAGCACGGACGCCGCGCCGGGCCGCTTGACCCGCAGCTCGGCATAAACCGCCCGCCGCGCCAGGTAGTCCCGCCAGGAGAATGCGCCGGGGTTGGTTGCTGAATCCGGCGTCTCTAGCTGTCCTTCCAGTTGAACCCGGTCGCCGTAATCCAGCGTGAGATTTCGCGCCGCGTCCGGCCCAACATTTACGGACACTTCGCCGGTCACCGGTGCCCTTTGACCGCGCGTCTCAGCCTGCGCGGCCCGCAGAAAGAACGTCAAGCGTCCGCCGGGCCGCGCTTCCGGGTCACTGGAAACCGTGCCGGTCACGGTTAAAGGTCTTGGACTATCGGCAAGATGCGAAATGTCCGCCGGGGCGATGCTTTGGAACGATGCCAAGCGAACTGCCCCGGCGCTCAGGCCAAGAAGCAGAATGCCGACGGGAAACAATGCAGGCCGCTTGCGGGCGAGGAGCGCGGCGGCTCCCAGCGCCGCCAGACACAGCGCGGCGGCAGGCGGCAGCCGGCCCAGCGCCCCCAGCCCAATCCCGGCGGCAAACGCCGCCGCCCATGTCAAAAGCGGTCTCTGCGAAAACAATGTCAGCCGCATTTTTGCCCTCCCTGGCTTGAGCTCCCCCTGCTTTATTCGACGCGCCGACCCGGAATGCCTGCGTCCCCAGACGAACAAACAGCAACGCGCAACAATTCCGGGAACAGTTTGCGTGTTTGCGCCTCCGCTACTCTCCGAAAACAAGAACAGCGACGCGGAAAGTCCGCAAAAATGCGATTTTTTGCGCTCAAGTGACGGCGCTGCGCCCTCGCCCTTTCTTTTTCAAGCGCGGCTTGTTTGAGGCGCAAGACACCGCGCAATCAGCGGCGCAAACTGAGAGCGGCGGCGCAAAAAGAGATATTCGTGCGGCTTGCGCCCGGACTTTGCAACGCTGGGATACGCAAACACTTCCTGCCATTGCGGGTCGGCAGCGAAGGCATGGGCTTCGGGAATGTTTCGCGTCAGGACGCAGTCAAAGTCGTACTGCTTTACGAGCGCTTTCCACTGCGGCGTCCCCGGCGACCGGCTCAGAAGAAGCATGTTGTCAAACGTGCGCCCTGTGTAAACGTCTAAGCGCCCGTCTACGAAAACCGGCTCGGACGGCAGAGTCCACAGCAAATAGCCGCCGGTCTCGAAGTCGTTCAAGACGCGCAAGCCCGGCGGAAACTGCTGCGCCTGCATGAACGCAACGGCCTTTGCGGGGTAACTCGGCACCCGCGCCGCCGCTTCGCCGATGCCTTCCGCGCTGTACCCCTTCGGGCCGATCGCCCGGTGCAGGCTGGCAAGGCTGACCAGCGCGGTCGCCGCGACAACAAGGAACGCGAACACGCCGAGCAGCGCATCCCGCACCGCCGAGCGTTCCGTGAACCCCAGCGACCGTTTGATCTGCCCTACGGCAGCCGGCAAATGCACCGACGCGATTGTTAAGCCCCCGACGGCAAACAGCGCGATGTTCCGGGCATGAAGCAGGGCGTTAATCCAAAGTGCGAGGACAGCGAGAATGTCCGGCAGGCTGCGGCGTCTGCTGAGCGCCAGTGCGCCGAAGACGCAGAGCGTGACGGCAAGAAACGGCTGGAGCTGGCGCAGCGGCAGCACTGTGATAGGGTTCCATTCGGTGACATTCGCCATCAGCGCGTGGTCCTGCAAGGTGATCAGCACGTTCAGGTACAGCCGCCAGCCGTAGGGCGTCAGCAGCGAAGCCCCCGCACAGGCCGCCGCCATGCCCAGCATAGCCCCGGACCTGCGCCGCGCCCCCGGACGCCCTCCCAGGGCCATGCAGGCGTCTCCCAGGCCGTACACAGCCAGAAGACCGACCAGGACAAGCACGCCTTGATGCAGGTTCGCCCAGAGGACGCACAGCGGCAGCAGCCACAGGCGGCGCCTTCTGCCTTCCCGCGCGTCCAGCACGATTTGGAGCCCCAGCGCCAGCCCAAGATAGCTGAACGCATAGGGCCGCTCCTGCCAAGTGTCGCTCATTGCCAGCAGCATCAGCGTCGTCAGCCCAAACGCCCAGGCGCTGCCTGCCCGTGCATACAGCGTCAGCCACACAGTCCAGGCTGTCGCCACAGCGAGCAAGGCCATCAGCAGCCATGTCCCCAAAAAGCCGCCTGCTTTGTACGCCAGCGCGTACAGCACGAACGCCCCCCACTCCGGCACGTCCCACCGCCGCCCGCGCTCCGTCCACGAGTAAGTGTCAATGTGCGGCAGGTGGTGAGTGTTTAAGATGTCGGTGCCGATGCGAAGCTCGAAAAAGAGATCGTTTTCGGGTTTGGGGATCAGGCATACCAGCAGCGCGATGACCGCACTGAGCGCCAGGCCGGAAGCAAGCGGGAGCCATTGGCGCGAGGTCATAATCCAAAAACCACGGTCCGGCAGACAGCGCACAGCGGTTCCGGGTCTCCGGCCCTGCCGGGAACGGGGACCGGCTCGGACAACGCCCCGCAGCGGCGGCAGACCTGCCAGCCCTGCCGCCGCTTCCATTCCTCGGTCCGGGCCGCCTGCACCATCACCTCCCGAATGCGCCGCTGGAGAGCATCGTCGGAAATTTCAATCAGCGCGGCTTCAATTTTCGCGGCAGCGGCTTTAGACAGCGCGATCCGCGCCAGGTCCACGTCTGTCGGCACAACAACGCTTCGAACCTCCGGCTTCTTTTTGGACTTCGCCAAGCCGCTCGCCTTGAAGTGGATGTCAGTCAAGACGCGCCCGCCGAGCTTTGCGTTTAGGCGGCGGGCCATGTCGTCTTTCAGCAGCGTCAGCTCATTGGCCCAGACGCTGTTCTTGACACGCACATACAAAACTCCGTTCCGCACGGCCTCTACCTGCGTGACGCCGGCCACCTGCGGCCCGACCACGGTTTCCCAATGAACTTTGGCGAGGTGTGGGCGCAAAGCCTGCGCCAGCTCCTGGCTCTTGAGAAACCCTTCCACCGCGCCCGAAGCCGGCGCTAACCCGCGTTTGTTCATGTCTTACTGCTTCTCCACTTCCCCTGACGTGACGGCGTAGACCGTGGCGCGTTCCAGGACACCCGGCGAAAAGGCGCGTAAATTCGTGCAGCTTAAAAACGTCTGCGAGCCGGCTTCGGCGGTGAGGTCAAACAGCAGGGCGCGGCGGGCGTCGTCTAAATCGGAAAGCACGTCGTCCAACAGCAAAAGCGGCGGCTCGCCGACCAGCTCTTCAATGAGGCGCCGCTCGGCAAGCTTCAGGGACAGCGCGACCGTGCGCTGCTGGCCCTGCGAGCCGAACCCCCGGCAGTCCTGGCCGTTGACCAAAAACGCGATGTCGTCGCGCTGCGGGCCGCGCACGGTGGTTCCCCGCGCGGCTTCTTCGCCGGACACGGCAGCCAGCTCGTCGGAAAAGCGGGCTTGGATGGCGTCGGCTTCGACTAAATCGCCGAGCGGGAACGACGGCAGGTACGAAACTTCCAGCAAGTCGCGACCGTCGCTCAGGACTGAGTGCGTTTCCGACGCAAGCTGGGCCAGGCGGTCCAAGAACAAGCGGCGGCGCTCGATCAAACGTGCGCCGTGCTGGGACAAGCTCTCGTTCCAGGCCGGCAGGCTGGCACGAGCCGAGCCGGGTGCGTGGCCGTCGCGCAGGTCCCGCAGCAGCCGGTTCCGCTGCTCCAAAGTCTTGCGGTACGCTCCTAAAGCGAGAACATAGCGCGGAGACGTTTGCGAGATTTCCAAATCTAAAAAGCGGCGGCGGATGGACGGCTCGCCGCGAATGATCTCCAAATCCCCGGAGTCAAACAAAACGGCGTTGAGCTGCCCGATGACTTCCGCCAAGCGCGTGTGCCTGACGCCGTTGATCCGGGCGGCTTTTTTTTCCGTTTGGGACAGCGTCATCTCAATCTCAATGTCGCTGTTCTTGGCCCGGATGATGTCCGCCGAGACCCGCGTCTGCTGTTCGCCGAACCGGATCAGCTCGGTGTCTTTGCTTGCCCGTGACGACTTGCTGGTGGCAAGCAGATACAAGCTTTCCAGCAGATTGCTTTTGCCCTGCGCGTTCAGCCCGACAAAGATGTTAAGGCCAGGTCCCGGCTCAATGGCGAGAGTTTTGTAATTCCGAAACTGATCCAGCTTAAGAGAAACAACGTGCATTTCGGCTTTGTCTCGGAGTCTTTGAATACTTATTTAAGAAGAGATTCTTAGATAATAGTAGTAGTATAGATGTGACTCTCATGTGACACTAAATTTCGTTTCGCCGCCGTTTCGCTCCCCGAATCGCTGTGCGCTGGGCTGTGCGGCGGCTGTGCGGAGCGGCACGAAATTCATTGCGGATGCATTGCGCCGGCTGTGCGGCGGGACAAAACTGGTGTGCGGACTCATTGCGCCGCAATTGCCCGTGAGTCCCCAGAAAGAGGCCGCAACCCGCAAAGTGTGACACTATTTCGGTGCGCTGTGACACTAAGGTGTGACACTGTGACATAACTTTTTTGTGTCACAGGCGCATTTGCTTTGTGTCACATAAACTTGTTTTGAGTCACGCTATGTCACAGTGTCACATTTTATGTCACAGGACACAAGAGTCGTGCGATAACGTGTTTCAGCCTTACTCCTCCCGCTCAATCTCCTGCCTGATCTTGCTGAGGAGCGACAAAATCTGCGGGTCCTCCAGCTCTTTTTGCAGGCGGGCATGGGCATGAACCACCGCCGTGTGGCTCTTCAAACCGAACGTCGCCGCAATGGTTGACAAGGGGACGCCGCTGAGTTCTTTGGCGACATACATGGCGACCTGGCGGGCAAAGCTCACGTCGCCGTGCAGGCGCGTGGCCCGGCTGCTGCGCCCGCCTCCGGCGACAATCAGCTCGTGGGTAACGCCCATCTGCGCGGCCACGGCTTCAATGATCCGGTCCACGCCCGGACCGCCCGCGCCGACCGCCGGGCGCGACGAGACCGGCAGTGCCGCCGGGAACGCGCCGGAAGGGAGCGTGTGGTCTTCGGGATGGGCCGAAGCCGTTTCCCGCGCGGCTTCTTCCCGCACCGCCATTTCGCGCGGGGTAATCCGCTCGACATAATAAGAAGACAAGACATCGGATGCAAGCTGCTTCGTGACCGGGCTGTGGACCAGCGACGCATACGCCATCAGCTTGATCAGCGCACCTTCTAGAGCGCGGATGTTGCTTTGGATGAGGTTCGCCATAAACGCGATCACTTCTTCGGGAATGGCTAAGTCCTCCAAAATAGCCTTCTTCTGCAAGATGGCCTGACGCATCTCAAGCTCCGGTGCGGTGATGTCGGCCACCAGGCCGCACTCAAAGCGCGACCGCAGGCGGTCATCCATCGCCCGCAGCTCGCGCGGCGGGCGGTCCGAAGTCAGAACAATCTGCTTGTTCATCTGGTGCAGGGCATTGAACGTGTGAAAGAACTCTTCTTTGGTCTGCTCTTTGGAGGCCAGCATCTGGATGTCATCCACCAGCCAGACATCTACGTTCCGGTACGCCCGCCGGAAATCTTCCGTGCGCTTGTCCCGGATCGCCGAAACGTAATGATTCGTAAACATCTCCCCGCTGACATATACCACCTTCGCCTGCGGCAGCGACAGCCGTATCTGATGCCCAATCGCGTGCATCAAATGGGTTTTTCCCAAGCCGGGCGGCCCGTATAAAAAGAGGGGATTATAAGTGGCTCCCGGCGACTGAGCGACGGCGACGGCGCCGGCCTGGGCCAAACGGTTGGATTTGCCGACAACGAAGCTGTCAAACGTGTAGCGGGGAACAAGCGGCGACGCCGACAGCTCCAGGGCAAACGGGTTGCGGCTTGCCTTCGCGCCCGCGCTGCTTGCGCTGGCGTCAAAAACAGCTTCCGCCGGGCTGGTCTGCGGGGCGGGGACCGGCAGGCCGCCTTCGCCGGACATCGCTGCGCTATGCAGGGCGGCGGCCTGCTGCAAGGGCAGCGGGTTTTCGCCTAAAAGCGGCTGGACTTCGGGCGTCGAGATGACGAACCGCACTTGAACGCCCGGCGCATCGAGATATTGGGCCAGAAGCTGGGCTACGGTCTGAGCGTACTTTTTCTCCACGAACTCGCGGGCAAACGACGACGGCGCTCCCAGCACGGCTACGGAGCCGGATGCCGACGGGGAATACGAAAGCGGCTTCAGAGGACGCAGCCAGTTGTCAATGTTCTGCTTGTTCAGCGTGGCCGCAAGCGCCCGCAGGGTCCGTTCCCAGGCCCGGCGCAGCGTGGTCAGTCCTTCTTCCTCGCCGAGTTCGAGCTGCTGGTCCTGAAACGGCTGGCTTTGAGGCTTTGGGTCCTGAGGCTTTGGGTCCTGAAGCTTTGAGTCCTGCTTTGGGTCTGGGAGCGGCACAGCGGCAGGAGTATCATCTGAGTATTGTGGGTGGCTGCTCACGGGTTTCCTGGGGCCGTCCGCCTATGAATTGTCTCACAAAAGGCGCGGCGTTAAACAACAGAAGGAGGCGGCATTTCAGTTCAGAAATTGCCGCCTCACTGCGCTTCATTATACCGAAAATCCCCAGATTCAGCAACCTATTTTCGCCGGGCATCTTTCCCAATAAATTCAGGACATCAAAACAAGAGGAGACTCTTTAAGCACCGACCAGTTCCCGCGCGGCGGCGAGAACGGCGTCATAGTCCGGTTCGCTCGCGACTTCGGGGACAGTTTGAATATAGCGGATGACGCCGTCTTTGTCCACCAAGTAGATGGCGCGGGCCAGCAGGCCCAGCTCTTTGATTTGAACGCCGAACGCTGCGCCCAGCACCCGGTCTTTGTGGTCGGACAGCATTTCAATGTTGGTGACGCCTTCGTCTTTAGCCCAGCGTCTTTGGGCAAATGCAGTATCGGCGCTGACGGCGACGGTCTTGAGCTTGTCCGCCGGCAAACCGGCGACATGGCGGTTGAACTTACTCGTCTCCAGGGAGCAGACGCTGGTATCGATACTGGGAACTAAAATCATCAGGACCGCTTTGGTGCCGTGGCCGCTAAGCGTGTCCCAGTCGACCGCTTCCAATGTATTTGCGGTCTGAACGGTAAAATCGGGGATCGCATCGCCGACTTGGAGCTCTTGCCCCACCAGTGTCATTGGCGTGCCTTTAAATGTAATCGCGCCGGGCCGTTCGGTTTCTGCGGTTGCTGCCATGAGTGTCTCCTTCGCATTTGCTTTTTTGCCAGTATACCCGCTTGCAGGAAAACGCCTGACTTCTGTCGTAAAGATCATTCATGGCGACTCAGTTTGTTTTCTTTGACATCGGCGACGTTCTTTTTGACGAGAACGCCCAGCATCAGTGGCTGTTCCATCAGCTTCTTTTGACTCTGCGGGCGCACGGCAAGGACGTGTTATGGGACGATTTCAATGCGACCCGCAAGCGGCTGGCCGCACTCGGCCCGAACCCGGAAGCGGCCATCAAAGGCAGCCTGGCGTTCTACTGCACGAACGATTCCGAAACGGAGACGCTTTGGCATGAAGCGCGGGACTTGTACCAGCAGATGCGGCACCCACGCCCGTTCGGTCAGCTACTCGACGGCATTACCCCGGCGCTTGCCGATTTGAGGCAGGACTTCAAGCTTGGCATCATCGCCAACCAGCACCCGGAAGTCGCCCAGGCCATTGCCGACTACGGCATCAAAGAGCTGTTTGAGGTCATCGTCATCAGCGAAATCGTCCACCTGTTCAAGCCCGACCCGGCCATTTTCCAGTACGGCATCGATAAAGCGGGCATCACGCCTCCCGAAGCCATTTTCGTCGGCGACCGCCCCGACAACGATGTCGGCCCCGCCAAAGCCGCCGGCATGAAAACCGTGCGTTTTAAGCGCGGAATCCAGTATACTCTGTATAACCCGGACGACCCCGCGCTTATCGCCGACGAAACCGTGGAAACGGTGGAAGAACTCGCAGCGGCAGTCCGGCGCGTAGCGCAAAATGCTTAACATCCGTTACCTTGTTCATTCGGAAGCGGGCGAAAGTCACGCTAACGAAGATATTGTCTCAGTGCGTCCGCATCCCAGGGCCGAGAATGTGCTTTTGTGCTGTCTCGCGGATGGTCAAGGGGGGCAGGCAGGCGGCGCACACGCCGCCCAAGTTGCCGTTGAGGAAGGCTTACGGGTCATGTCCTCTTTCTCCGCAAGTGATTTGCTCCAAGCCACCCCCTGGTATTCTGTTGTGTCGGCCGCCGATGAAGCCGTTTCCGAAGATGATGCGGCAGGATTTTATACGCTCATCTGCCTGAGTGTTTCGGAGCAGGAAATATGGGGCGCGTCCTGCGGTGACAGCGGCGTTCTTCTGTTGAACGGCGGACAAGCGTTGCTGCTGACGGAACATCAGCGAAAAAACCCGCCTGTCGGATCAAGCGCAGCTTATCCGGTTGCGTTCAACGCCAAGCTCAAGCCGGGCTGGTGTCTACTGGTTGTCTCAGATGGCGTCTGGAAATATGTGGGTTGGGAAGCCGTGACCCAAACTGCTGCCCGGAGGCAAGGTTTGGAATTAATTGCTGCTTTGCGGCAGGCGGCTTTGGATGCAAATGGCGGCAAAATGCAGGACGACTTCAGCGTTGCCTTGCTTTATGAGGAAGATTAAAAGCAGAGTGACAAAAATTATTCAGTTCTTCCTGTTTGCCTCCGCCCTCACTTCATGGGCAACAATCTCGACTCAGGCAGCGCCGGTGCAGGGAACCGAGCCGGCCATTCATGCCGGAGCGCCGCCGCCTGCCGTAGAGACGCCGCATTGGCGAACATTTACGTCCGCTGAAGGGCGTTTTTCCGTGCTTTTGCCTGCTGCGCCGGAAGATAAAACCGTAGTTTTATCTTCTGTGAAAGAAACTTTGCATCTGTTTATTTGCAGGACGTATTATGGAACTTACCTGGTTCAATATGTAGACAGGCCGGTAAAAGATGTTCAGATACTGGGTGCGGAAAAAGTTCTGTCACTGGCGGATGACGCTTTTATTCGGAGAAACCAAACCTCTGCGGTCGTTAAACGCCGCTTCATGCTGGACGGTTATCCGGGGCATGAGATCGTAGCAACTCAAAGCAACGGCAGCAAAGAAACGCAGTGCGCTTATCTTGTCGGCTCTCGCCGCTATACTCTTATCACCTTGCAGCGGCGCGATCAGGTGGAGGTCGACTCATCTGCCGCCGCAAAGTTTTTCGATTCCTTTACATTGCTTCCTGCGAAGCCTTCTGACTTGAAACGATAACACTTTATGATTATTGAAGCGCGGGAAGATGTGGTCCAGCTTGAAGGCGAGCTGGACAAGAACTTGTGGCCGACCATTCAGGCGGCGGCGAACCTGCTGTTGCGGCATCATGTGGAAGGCATCATTGTGGACGGCAGCGAGCTAACCGGCTGCTCGGCGGAAGGGGCCAATACGTTCCGGGACGCGATGGATTATATCGCCCGCTACCGGGCGAGAATTGTTGTCTGCGCCCTGCCGGAGAATGTTTTGGACGCGGTGCGGGCCGTGCCGGGAGTGCGCTCACGCCTGCCGGTGACGGCGACTTTGGAAGAAGCGCGAGCGTCGCTGAAGCTGTCCGGCGCAAGCGGAACCCGCGCACAGGAGGGCGCAAACACCCCGCAAAACATTCTTGTCCCTTTGCTGCGGCCTGACCACACCGAAGCGGCAAGCACGCTGGCCTGCCGGCTGGCGAAGGCGGCGTCGAAGGCCGACGGCTCGCAGAAGTCGCGCCTGCACCTCGCCTACATTCTCGAAGTCCCGCGCCACCTGCCCCTGACCGCGCCGCTGCCGGAAGAAGAAGCGCTGGCGTCCCGCGCTCTTGCCGCCGCCGCGGATGCCGCCCGCTGCGAAGGCGTCACGGCAAACCCGATTGTCACCCGCACCCGCGATGCCGGAGAAGAAATCGTCGCGCAGGCGGCGGCTTTGGAAGCGTCGCTGATCGTGCTGGCCTATCAGCCGGCAAGCGACCCTGATGACACATCCATGCAGCGCATCACGCGCACGGTAGTTGACCGCGCTCCCTGCGAGGTAATTTTGAGCAAGCAGGCCACCCCGTAGGGGCAGACACCCATGTCTGCCTTCCTACCCCAGCACTTCCAGCGCGTTCGGCAGGTGCGTCAAAACCGCGCAGCCGCCTTCCGTAACGAGAATGTCTTCCTCCAAGCGCAGGCCGCCCCACCCTTCCAAATAAATGCCCGGCTCAACCGTCATCACCATGCCCGGCTTCAGAACAAGCTTGTCGGAGCGGACGGAAAAACCAGGGCCGTCATGGACCGAGCGGCCCAAAGAGTGGCCTAAAGAATGGCCGAAGGCCGGGCCGTAGCCGGCGGCGGCAATGAAGTCGCGGGCGACGGCGTCTATTTCCTGGCCGGTCTTGCCGGGCTGAATTGCGCTGATGGCCTGCTGCTGAGCTTCCCGCACAATTTCGTAAATTTCGCGCTGCTTGTCCGTCACTTCCGAAAGCGCATAGGTGCGCGTGATGTCCGAATTGTAGCCGTTGACGGTCGCACCCCAGTCAATCGTCACAAAGTCTCCGGCAGCCAGCGGGCGCGGGCCGGCATGGTGGTGGGGATGAGCGCCGCTTGGCCCCGACGCCACAATGGTGTCGAATGCCGCGCCGGAGGCTCCCAGACGCCGCATGGCAAACTCCAGCTCCCGCGCAAAGTCCTGCTCCGTGGTGCCGGGTTTTAGCAGGGGCTTCACGGTTTCCATGGCTGTTTCGGCCACGGTGATGGCGTTTTTGATCAGCGCAATCTCGCCGTCGTCTTTGACTAAGCGCAGCGTTTCCACTGCATCGCGCGTGCTGATCCACTCCATTTCCGGCATCAAGGCGCGGAACACTTCCCACTGGCTGACGGTGACATGGCCCGCCTCAAAGCCCAGCTTCTTCACGCCGGGACGCGCGTCCAAAACTAATTTCAGGGCTTCCCCGTAGCCGCCGCTTCCCTGCGGCGTTTCGACGACCTCAAACCCAGTGCACTCGGCCTGAGCGCGGAGCGTATAACGGGCGTCCGTGATGAACAGCGCCTCGTCCGGCGTGAGAACGATCTGGGCGGTGGACCCGGTGAAGCCCGAAAGATAGCCGATGTTGCCGATGTCGGTCAGCAGCAAGGCGTCAGCAGCCGGGTCAAGCGCGGCGACGGCTTGACGCAGAGCGGAAACGCGCGGGAAGAATGTGGAGGGCATGAGGAGTAGTTCTTTCTGCAATAGTTCTTTCTTAGCGATGGCTTTCTTCAATCAGGTTCTTTGCGGCGCTGAGGGCCATCAGATACCCGTAAGGACCGAAGCCGACCACCTGCCCCGTCGTGATTGGGGAAATGACGGAGTGGCGGCGGAACTCTTCGCGGGACTGAACATTGGACAAATGCACTTCAATCGTCGGCAGGCGCGAGTCGGCGAGGGCGTCCCGGATGGCATACGAATAGTGCGTGTACGCGCCGGGGTTGATGACGATGGCATTGGCCTGGCTCATGGCTTCCTGGACGAAGTCCACAATCGCGCCCTCGGAATTAGACTGCTGAATAGTGACTTCCACGCCCAGATACTTGGCATGGGCCGTGATCCTGCGATTGACCGATTCAAAGTCGTCCTTGCCGTAGGTGTCAGGGTCCCGCACTCCGAGCATGTTCAAATTGGGGCCGTGGATCAGCGCAATGCGGATCGGCCCGGAACGTGTAAGCTGCACGATAGTCTCCCTAAGATAGAGTGTAAGAACGTATGTAAGAACGTATTATTTTGCCGGCAGCGCCGCTTCTTCCGGCAGCAGAATGGGAATGCCGTCACGAATGGGATACACGCGCCCGCACTGGTCGCAGACCAGCGTGTCGCCGTCCTGCCGCAGCGGCGGGCGGTTGTCGTCAGCAGGACAGGCGAGAACCGCCAGAAACTTCGGGTCTAAAACAGTTGTCATAAAGTCAGCTTTCTGATCTCGTTTTCCTGATCTTGGTCAGAGCCTTGCGCTCTCATCTGCTGCCTTCTCTAGCCGAGCGGCGATGTATTTGTCCCAATTTTGTCGCTTGTTTCGAGCGGGACGCGGCACCCGTTCAGGAAAAGGGACAAAAGATTGAACCACCCAATTATTAGGATCAGCTTACGGCAGATAACGGGTTCATAGCGAGCCAGCATTTTACCAAGAGTCGCATCGTCCAGCGTTCCTTTTGTGGAAAGTTCATCCGTCGCCTGGCAGACCAGCACATAATCCGGGTTAATGCCGGTGACTGGACCGTCGCTTGCGGCAGCGGCGACTTCCTCAGAGGAAAGGCCCATGTTGTGCGCCATCGCAGAGTTCGCCTGCCACTCATACGGGGAGTTGAGAACTTTCGCGGCCCGTAGGATGATCATTTCGCGCGTCTTAGGATCAACGCCGTCTGCTTTAAAGACAGCTTCCACTAATCCGACGGCCGCTGCATACATATCCTCCGTACCCGCGAGCATCCTCTGGACGTTAAGGGTTTTGGCGGGATCGTAGGTGCTTCCGATTACCTGTCTGATGGCTTCGTCGGAGGGAAGCGGAACACTCACGCTGGAAGCGTAGGGGGTTGGTGTTGTCATTGGGTCTCCTTAGTTTATGCACGCCTTATAAACCGCAAGCGTCTCCCGCGCGGCCTTTTCCCACGAAAACAGCGCGGCGCGTTCCGGGCCGCGCTCGCGCCAGCGGGCTTGGACAGCCGGCGACGCCAGCAGTGTCTCTAATGCGTGCGCCCAGGCACTGGAGTCGCCGGCGGGCAGCAGAATTCCCGCATCGCCGACCACTTCCGGCAGCGATGACGACCGGCTGCACAGCACGGGGCAGCCGCAGGCCATCGCTTCCAGCGGCGGCAGGCCGAAACCCTCATAACGTGATGGGTAGCAGAGCGCGTCCGCGCCGCCGTATAAGAGCGGCAGGTCGGCGTCGGCGACGTAGCCCGCCAGCACAATATTCTGCGTGACTTCGGCGGGCAGGGCAGCCATCTGAGCGTCGGTCTCGTCCAGCCAGCCGCGCTTGCCGGCGATAATCAAACGGTGCGGCGGCGGATGCGGCCCAAGCTTCAGCAGGGCAAACGCATCCAGCAGGGTCTCCAAGTTTTTGCGCGGCTGCAAGACGCCGACCGCCAGCAGGTAGGGCGCGTCGCTGAGTTCCAGGTGTTTGTTCGCCGCCGTCCGCGCGGTTTCCTGCCCGCCCTGGGGGATTTGGAACTGTTTGTCCGCCGCTTCCAGCACGACATGGACTTTTTGGGTGGGAACGGCTTTATTGAAGCGCAAAATGTCCCGGCGCGTACTTTCGGACACGGCGACAACGGCTGCGGCCTTCTGCATGGAGCGCGGAACCAGAGTTTGGAGTATCCATCGGTCTTTCGGCAGGAACAGGTCCGGGTGAACCTGGAATGAAACGTCGTGAATGGTCGTGACCACGGGGCAGGGCGCACCGAGCAGCGGGATATTGTACTGGGTATGCGCGACATCGATTTTGCCGGCTTTCAATGCACGCGGAAACGCCCGCAGCATCCAAAGCGCGTCATTCGCAGGCCGCGCGATCTGCCGCCAGGCAAAGTTTCGCCCTAGTCCCGGCGGCGGGTCTCCCTCAATGGGGCCGCGCGTGTACAGCACATACTCATTTTGCGTGTCCACAGACGCCAGGCCGCCGATCAGCCCGCGCCAGTAGGTCCGGTCGCCGGTGAAGCGCCCGGACAATGTTCGCGCATCAATGCCGATTCGCATGGATAGAGTATACTCAGTTGTATGCCAAATGAGCGCAAAATCAAAGTGCTTCTCTTGATCCATGAGCTGTCGCCGACGGGAGCGCCGAAAGTGGCGCTGAGCGCGTTCCAGAGGTTCGGCGATGCCGTGGAGCTGCGGACACTGGCCTATCTCGGCGGGCCGCTGAAAGCGGAGTTCGCAAAGCTTGGGCCGGTACAAAGCCTGGTGACCTACGGCTGGCCGGGCATGGCCGCGCCGCTCCCGTCACTCGCGCGGTTTGCCGGACACCGGGCGCTGAGTTTTGCCAAAGGCCGGCTGTGGGCAGGGCCGCTGCGCCGCTGGCAGCCGGACGTCATTTATGTCAACAGCGTCGCCGCGCTGCTGGCCGTGCGGCGGCTGGCCCTGCCGCCCGCGCCGGCCCTGCTCCATGTGCACGAGCTGGATCATGTGCTGGCCCCGTTTGCAGAGCATTCGCCGGACCTGCTGCGTGACCTGCCGGCCCGCTGCATTGCCGTCTCTCATGCCGTCGCCGAGGCGCTGACCGAACGGTTCGGCATTGACCCGGCAAAAGTCACCGTTGTTCCGGCCTTTATCGACTCTGCGCCCGAAGCTGCGCCTCTTGCTGCGCCCGATGATAAACGCTGGGTAGTCGGCGGCGCGGGGGTCATCAACTGGTGCAAAGGGGCGCAGCTTTGGCTGCTGATGGCGGCGGAAGTCAAGCGCCTGCTTGGGGCTGACAAAGTGCGGTTTGTCTGGGTGGGCGTTCCCGAAAACGAAGAAGGATGGCAGTTTGGGGAAATGGCCCGCAAGCTGTTTTTGACCGAGAATATCGAGTTCGTGCCGTTCACGCGCCGCCCGCAGGACTACTACCGGCGCTTTGACGTGTTCGCGCTGACCTCGTGGGAAGAAACGGCGTCGCTTGCGCTTTTGGAGAATATGGGGCTTGAACGCGCTTCCGTGTGCTTTGCCGGGTCCGGCGGCCCAGCGGAGTTTGCGGGAGAAGCCGGAATTGTGGTCCCAAACTTCTCGCCTCAAGAAATGGCGGAAGCGGTTGCCGCGCTTTGCGCCGATCCGGCCCGGCGGGAAGCGCTGGGAAAAGCCGCGCGTAAGCGTGTTTTGGAGCATTTCACGGCGGACGTGCAGGCCCCGTACATCTTGGATGAGATACGGCGACTGGCAGGAAGGGATCGGCCCCCCGGCCCCCAATAATGGGGGAGCCAGAGGCAGATTGTAGGGGCGCTGCTTGCCGCGCCCTCTGCTCTTACTCTGGCTCCCCCATTATTGGGGGCCCGGGGGTCTTCCCATTTACCGGAACCGCTGCAACAAAAACTTGCCGAGCATTCGGACACGCACCGGCGGCGGGAGCTTCGCCCGGCGCGTGATCGGAGACGACGCATAGCGGAGCCAGCGGGCGAAGGGCGAGCCGGGGATTTGGTAGCAGGTGAGCAGCCAGCGCTCGTGCAGCATCTCCGCGAAGGCATCAAAATCATAATAGGACGTGCGGCGGTTCGCTTCCGCCAGCTTCAGGAGCCAGGCTTCGGCCTCGGAGCGGCGGTCGCCGGTGGGACGGCGCAGGTAGGTGTGAATGTCTAGGGCGGCAGGCGTCGGCGTGATGCCAAGAAACGGCAGTGCAGCCCGGTCAATCTCGGCATAAGCGCCGCGCTGGGCACCCCAGGCCGCGCCGAAAAAGGCGCTGCCGCCGGACACGCGGTAATGGAACAGGTACTCCGGCAGGTTCGCGAGCGGAAACACGCGGGCGGCCCGCTGCCACAGCTCGTAATCCTCAAAGTGGCCCAGGGCGCGGTAGCGCAGGTTGTGGGCGTTTAACGCCGACCGGCGCATCATCACGGCGGGGTGGACCAGCGCGGAGTCAAAAAGCAGCTTGGCCCGGATGCGCTCCGCGCCGGCGGGGTGCGGGATTTTGAAGCGGGCGTCGCCAAAGGTCCAGGCCCAGACGCCGGCGATGCCGACCGAGGGGCTGGCGTCCAAGAACGCCGCTTGTTTGGCAAGCCGCTCCGGCAGGCTGATGTCGTCGGCATCCATGCGGGCGACATATTCGCCCTGCGCTAAATCCAGCCCAAAATTGAGGGTCGCCGTCAGCCCCAGATTGCGCTGGTTCTGGATAAAACGAAGGCGCGTGTCGGGGTAAGAGCGAATAATCGCTGCGCTGCCGTCGGTCGAGCCGTCGTCAATGATCAGAAACTCAAAGTCGGAAAACGTCTGACCCAAAATACTGTCTACGGCTTCGCGCAAATGGGGCGCGGCATTGTAGACCGGCATCAAGACCGTGACACGAGGCCCATTCATGCCAGGCCCATTTGCCCGAACGCCGCTTGAAACCGCTTTTGCCAGGTATGGTCGCGCAGGCAGCGGGCGCGGCCTGCCTGCCGGACCCGCTCGCGCTCGCTGTCGTGCGTCAAGTAATACCGGATTTTGGCGACGAGGTCTTCCGGGCCGTCGTAGCAGGCAATCTCGCGGCCAATCGCGTAGAACTCTTCCAGTTCTTCCATGTACTCCACCAAGTAGAAGCCGCCGCTCATCGGCACCTCAAAGTCCCGCAGGCGCACCTGCACGATCCGCTCGCCGCTGAGGTGCGTCTCGCCGCAGGTAGAGAACCCCAGATTGATCTTGGCCCGGCTGTACATCTTTACCAGGTCCGTGTCTGGGAGCGGGCCGCCGAGAAGGTGCGCCGGCAAGGAAACCGGTGCGGGGCCGGTGCGGCGCAGCGCCCGGCGTCCCCCGCGCCAGAGCCTGCGAACCAGCGACGGCGCGGCGAACCGCTCCCAGCCCGCCCCCCAGACATGCGGCGTCAGCCCCGCTTGCAGCAGCCGGGAAATATATTCGGGGCGCTCGCCGTAAGCCTGGCCGACAAAGGCGACATCAAACTCCTGCGGCAGATCATACGGCTTGTAGATGTCCGGGTTCGCGGCTTCCTGGCAGTAGAGGGGCCGTGCGCCCATCGCTTCGTAATCCGGCAAGCGAAACTTTTCTGGGACCAAGCACCAGTCGTAGTGCGGCGCAATCTCCGAAACCAAATAAAGCTGATACGAGCCGTTGCAGTACCAGTTGACGGTTACAATGCCCAGCGCCTTGATTTCGTCAATGGCTTCAGGAAACACGCAGGCATCGTAAAAATAAGTGAACAGCAGATCAATCGGCGTTTCGGCATGGGCGGCTTGAAGCTGTTCCAGCAGCGCGGCTGTGACGCGGGGCCGGTTTTCGGCGATAAAAGGCTGCTGCTTCGGGTCATGCGTGTTCGCCCGCCGGAACGTTTCCGCCAGGTCATAATCAAACTCAACCACGTCATGGCCCAAATCTACCAAAGACTGGTACAGATTGCTCCGCCACAAGTGGGATTGAAACGCCGCATTGGGCGACTTATCAGACGCATAAAAGATACGCATGGTGCTACGGCTTGGTTTTCTTGACGGCGCGAATGTGCGTTCCATAATATAACAGTTCTGCCGAGCCTTTGTCTGCGGCGGCAAAAGCTTGAAGCACACTTAATAGGATGCCGGACGCAAGGCGCAGGGCGATTGACTGCGGCGAGCGTGAGCGCCGGCTCGCATACCGTGTTCCCATTTCCGGCAGACGCCGTATTTCCTGCGCCAAATACTCAAAGTAGCTGCCGTTGAACTCCATATCCAGAACTTCGAATCCGTAGAGCGGAAGATAATGCTGGTAAAAGTACCGGCTGAAGCCGGAGTAAAAGTGGTATGGCGCGAAGTGCGTCATGCTGCAAAACGGGGCAGTAAGGATAAGCTGGCCGCCGGGTCTCAGCAGCCGCGCGAACTCTTTGATCGCTTCCACAGGATGCGGAATGTGTTCAAAGACTTCCACGCAAAGGACGGCGTCAAATGCCCCGTCCGGCTCCGGGACTGAGGCGATGTCGCCGACAATATCCAGCTTGCTTTGGTCCCAGGCTCCCGTTTGAAGGCCGCTCGCATTTCCTGTGCCGTCGTACTGCGCGAAGTCCTGCGCGACATACTGCAAGTGCGAACAATACGGCTTGTGGCGCTGTTCTCCTGCCCCAGCGTCCAGCAAGCGCGACCCTGCGGGGACTTGCATCAGCGCTTTCTTCAGCCACGCTTCACGCGGCGCTTCGTTCTGTGTTCCGACCTCTGGCACAAGACTTTTTGGCATCAAAATGGTTTCCTGAACCAGAAACAGCCGCACCCATACGATTGAGCGTCCGCCATCTCCGATGTGGCATTTTCGAGAAGCCCGCCCTCTTTCGGATCGTCGGGAATAAGCGCGAACTGCACAAGTTCGAGGCTGGGAAAGCGCTCAACGATCTGTGCAAAAGAATAAATCCGGTGCGCGTTAAACATGATTTTCGGCCTGCCAGTCGGCACGACAAACAGCAATGAACCGCCTAATGCAAGGACACGCTCCAGCTCTTTCATTGCTTTCAAGTCGCCGCCGGGGTCGAGCGGGTCCCCGTATCGGCCCAAGCCGATATGCTCGACTGTGTGCATACAAGACAGCGAAAGAATGCTGCCGCTTTCAAACGGCAGCTTCGTCAAATCCGCTTGCTTGGAAACAAGGCCGCTGAGATTGAGAGCGGCAGGGCGGTAATCATAAAAACGAACCGGAACAAACGCGGAAACAATCGTGCAGAAGTGCAGAAGCGACGAAATATCAACATGCTCCGCCGGGCGCGTTTGGGCGATCACCCGTGCGGCCCAGGCCGCATGATAAACGTAGTGCCGGTCAAACACCGTTCCCGCAGTGCGGTCATGCAGGCAGGGCATTCGGTCCTGCCATCGCACGGGAAACCGCGCCCTGCCGGAGCCGGACAAGGAAGAGCGGGACAGGGCAGCGAAGCGCCGAAACTCGTTTCGGAACCGCACCCTCTTGACCTGCGTGCCGAGAAAGCGAGCGAGAAGACGAAAAAGTCTCATTACAGTTTCATTTGCAAGACCAACATTTGCAAGACCATCAGCAGCTGATTTTCAGCCGCAGCCGATTCGCTTTCCCCTGAAGTCTGGCCAGCAGCGTTCGTGAGTACCTGTGCTGCGGCTGTATATGGATCGCTTGTTTTGCCGCCGCTGCATTGCTTCCCAAAACAATTTTTTCCAGCATTGGAAACAAGTTGTATTCACTGAGCAGCCGCCGGGCCGCTTCCTGCCGTTCTTCAACTGACGCCTCAAAACGGTCCTGCCGGATGGCCGCTTCAATTTGTGTGAGCGCACCCGGAAAATCGGACAAGTCCAGAGGCGTCAAAATTGTACCTGGAAAGTAGTCGCCGATGTTCGGGCAGCCGGCATACAGAGGATAAGCGCCTGCGTAGAGTGCATCAGTCAGCTTCTCGGTCCAGTAATCGGGGAACTGGCCGTTTTCAAGAACGACATGGTACTTGTACGGCGCTGTCGCGTCCCATTTGTCTTCCACAGGGCGAATGCCCCGCCCGAAGATGTCTATCTCCGCGCCGAAGTGCCGCCGAAGCGCTTCCACAAAGGCTAAACGGCGCTCATGGCCCGGCGTGAACGCTTTATCGGATGCGAGAACGGACAGCAGCTTGGTCTTCGGCACGGCGGACTGGGCGAACAGCTCATCGTAATCTTTGGAATAGACAGGGTCCCACTGCCCCTGCTCGGCCACATACCGGCAGCCGATCATCCAGGGCAGCGCCTGCTGGCTGTAAGTAACGTGCGGGTGCTTGAGGCCGCGCTGACAGGTCAGCACCTGCGCGAACTGGGCCAAAAAGCGCGGATGGTACGTCTTGACGGAAGGCGGCTCGCCGGTAATCAGCAGCGTGTTGCCGGGCGGGCAGCGCGTGGTTTCCGGGCGCAGCACATCATCGTAAACCACCCAAAAGTCGCACTCCTCCACATCTTCATTGATAAAGAACCGGCAGTCGCCCCAAACGCCGGAGCGTCCCGGCGTCTGCCTGATCAACGGCCAGTCTGGCGAATTGGTGGTCAGCTTCACACGGATCATAGGCAGCCATTCAGCCGGGCAGCAATCGAATGATGTCGTCTTCTACCTCAAAAAGCAGTTCGGGACGCCGAGCCGCAATGAATGTGCGAAGCTCGTCTAGGGTCGGATGCCCTTTATCATGCTGGAAATCCCGCGCGTCGTCAATCAGAACCACATGGCCTTCCACCGGATGTGCCAGAACTGCCTCCAGTTCTCCCAAAATCGGTGTCACCTTGCTTCCCAGTGATGTCACTCCACCGGAATAGTGGCCGTCCAGCCAAAAAAGGGCCGGCTCTTTGATTTGTGCCAGTATTTCCGGCAGACGCTGTTCGCTGTCGCCGTGCAGGATCGTGATGTGCGCGTCGTTTTGGAACCGCTTGCGGACGCGCCGCACCAGCTCGCTATTCAGCTCAATGCTGTTAATACGGCGAAAGTCGTTCTTGAGTGCAGCAAGTGTATCACCCGTGTAGGTGCCGGTCTCAATCAGCGTAGTCAGCCCGAACTCTTTGCCGTAGAAGCGCAGGACACTTTGCTTGAAGGCACCTGGTCCCGGCAGCGGCCTTTCTGCCTGCCGCCACTCGCTGAGAATTTGCGCGGCTTCAGCCGGAGTTGGAGGCAAGCAGAAAAGTTTCCCCGATGCCGCCAAGCGTCTAATCTGATGCCGGTTCAGCGCCGCGCTGCACACTCGGTATAAGGAGCCTGCTTTAATTGTGTCCTTCCAGGAGCGGGGAAGTAGGCCCAGCACCGAGGATCGGTGGCGCAGCAGGGCGGCAGCAGAGGCAAGAATAATGCCGGCGAAAGCAAGCCGAACTAGGTTTTTGTTATTCATAACATGAGCGCTCTTCAAGCTGTTGCTGCCAGAAGTTTTCGTCTACTTTTCTTTGTCCTCACCTTCTTTGAGAAGACTGGGAACGGTATTGCCAACAGCAAAGGCGATAATGGCGAGCGCGATTTTTTCGGCAAACTGCCGCCGCCCGTCATCCACCGCTGCGAAAAAATTTCATAAAGGCAGAGACCTAAAACTGCGAAAAGCGCTACCAGAACTAGAATGCGCCGCAGCCGCTTTTCACCTGCCGCAGCCGCTTTTTCGGTAAGCGTCGCCCGTTTCTCTTCCAGGGTCGCCGTGCGCTCTTCCGGGGCGGCACGCTTGATGCTGATGTCAAACGTAACATCTTCCGCCAGCAAAGGAAGATTTACTGCGGACGGGAGAGCATCCTGATCATTAGGTTCAGCATCCAAGTTAGATACCGATTATCTCTGTCAAGAGCGGTTGATTTTGGTCGGCAATCCCAAGTTTATGGCCTTCGTCACGCGCCCGGACCGCAATATCCATGAGGGCGACGGCCCGGCGCAAAACATCACTTTTGGAGCCATGAATCTTGCTGGACAGTTCATCCAGCTTTTCATTGAGTTCCGGGGAAACTTCCAGGCTCAGACGGACGCGCTCAGGACGAGGCGTGGCAGTTGTTCGCGGCATAGCATTTCTCTTTCATGCGTAACAGATACGCAATTATTATGTATCTGTTACGCATTATAAGCGCATTTCAGCGTAAAGTCAAGTGGAAAATGTCATCGTCCGTGTGCGCCGCCAGACTTCCCGGAACAGCTTGACTTTGTCGCGGGCTGACGGCTGAATTAAGGACAGCACAGACCAGGCCGAAAGCCGAAGGGCCGCACCGAGCAGGCAGCACGCTTTGAGCTTCGCGCCGGCTGCCGGGCCATGAAAGCGCGAGAAAAAGTAGTAGCGGCTTTCGTTATAGGCCGCGACCATGCCCGCGCGTTTCTGCCAGCCGGCCCTGCTGCTGGCCCCCAGATGGTGCGTGATGCGGACGTCCGGCAGGAACACGACGCGCCAGCCGGCCCGGCGCAGGCGAAAGTTGAGGTCCACATCTTCATTATACATGAAATAATGCGGATCAAAGCCGCCCATTTCCCGCCAGGCGGCGGGGCGGATCAGCATAAACGCCCCGCAGATTTGGTCTACGTCTAAGATGGCCCCCCCCGCCCCCAATAATGGGGGAGCAAGAGGGAGCGCAACGCGGGGCGCAACAGGCCGTGCGCCGAGGAATGTCTGCTCCCGAAAGACGCCGAGCAAAGTTGGGTCGTCGCCGTAAGAGGTCTGAAAGCGGCCATCGGGCCAAAGAAGCTGGCCGCCGACGAGGCCGATTTTGGAATCGGCGTCAAGCGCAGCAAGGGACAGCGCAAGGGCGCCGGGCTGCAAGGCGGCGTCGGAGTTCAGCAGGCAAAAGGCGCGGCCTTTCGCTTGGTGCAGGGCCAGATTGTTGGCGCGTCCAAAGCCAAGATTTTCGCCGGTCTCAATGATCCGCACCGAGGGGAACTCGGTTCGGACCATGTCTGCGCTGCCGTCCGCCGAGCCGTTGTCGGCGACAATGACTTCTAAGGACGCTTCGCCGTCCGCCTGCCGGGCTGCCAGGGAGCTAAGGCAGGCCCGCAGCAGGTCGCGCGTGTTGTAGGAAACGACGGCCACGGAAATGTCAGGGACATCAGGAGCCATAAGAAAAGTTCGCCCGGTATTCGGCCAGCACTTCGGCCACAGGGCCGTCGCGCCGGACTGTGCCGCCATCCAGCCAGATGACCCGGCCCGCGAGGCGCTCCACATGGTCCAGCTCATGCGTCACCATCAAAATTGTCTTGCCTTCGGTCTTGAAGTCTTCAATCTTGCGGAAGCATTTCTCTTGAAAGCCTTCATCGCCGACGGCCAACCCTTCATCGATCAGCAGCAGCTCGGCCTGCAAATGCACGGCAATGGCAAAGCCCAGCCGGAGCTGCATCCCCGATGAATACATCCGTACCGGCAGGTCCATCGTTTCCCGGTCCAGCTCGGCAAACTCTAAAATGGCGTCGTAGGAAGCCGCGACTTCGTCTTCAGTCAGTCCCAAAATGACGCCGTTGAAAAAGACGTTCTGCGCCCCGGTCAGCTCCGGGTCAAATCCTGCGCCAAGCTCCAGCAGGCTAATCATGCGCCCCCGCAGCCGCGCTTCCCCGGCCGTCGGGAGGTAGATGCGCGACAAAATGGACAGCAGCGTGCTTTTGCCGGAGCCGTTGCGCCCGACCAGCGCCACGGCCTCGCCGGGGGCGATCTCAAACGAGACGTCGCAAAGCGCCCGGCGTATCTCATACCCGGACGACGCCTCGCGCCGCACCAGCGTCTTCGCCAGCGCGGCGGCATGGCTTTTCAGCGATCCAAAGCTGCGGTGGTACACGCGAAAGTCTTTAACAAGGTTGTTGACTTCGACGGCAGGCAAAGAGGACCCCCCGGCCCCCAATAATGGGGGAGCCAGAGCAGGAGCAGAATGTCCGGGGGTAATTTCTACTCCCCCATTATTGGGGGCGGGGGGGATTCTCATGGCCGCTCCGTGAACTTCCATTTGTGGCTGTTGAAGAACGCATAGCCCCACAAACAGATGAGGACCGAAAGCACTGTCGCAAGCAGAAGATAGCGCCAATCAAACGCCGCGCTCAGAACGACAGGAGCGCCGATGTTGGAAATCACGGACCTGCCGAAAAAGACCTGCTTGAACGCGGTAATCAGCCAGGCCAGCGGGTTTGCCAAATACAGGTGATACGCCCACCATTGCAGCCGGACGGGAATGCGCGGCGAATAAAAGACGTTCTCGGCGAAATAAATAATCGGCAGCAGGTAAAACAAAAAGCCCATTGTCAGGGAGATAATGAACTTGATGTCTTCATAGAAAACATTCGCCGTGGCGACAAAGAACGCTGCGCCCAGTGTCAGCAGGAACAGGTCCGCCGCCAGCACCGGCAGCCACAAGATCGTCAGCGGCGGCGCGACATTGCCGCCGTGCAGCAAGGGCGTCAGCACCCAGCGGTAAACCATGAAAATGCCGAGCGAGATGAGAAACTGGACGAAGTTCTGGCAAACCGTGGCAACGAGCGGGATTTCGCGCGGGAAGTAGACTTTTTTCAGCAGCCCCATCTTTGCCAGCACCGATGTAGACGAGTCTAAAACCGCAGTCTGGAAGAAGGTCCAGGGAATGGTCGCGCAGAAGATGTAGGCGCTCAAATTCTTTGGCCCGGAGCCCAAAATATAGCCGATGGCAATGGTCAGCACAAAAACTTGGATCAGCGGGCTCACCATTGTCCAGGCGACGCCCAGCACGGAGTTCTTGTAGCGCACCCGCAGGTCGCGCTCGACCAGGGTGCGGACAAGATGTCGGTACTGCCAAAGCTCGGCCATCTCGGCCCAAAGGCTGAGGTCGCGGGTACGGGCCTGGATAACAACAGTGGATGACGACGATGTCATGTGCAGTGAAAAATGGTTATTCTTCGTCGGCGTCGGGACCGGCGGCAAGCTCCAGGTCAACGTCCTGGGCGCGGGCGGGTTCCAGCAGCTTGAGAAGCTCCGTGCGCGGGATCAGCACCTTGCGCTTGCCGGCGATCCGAAACGCATTGAGCTTGCCCTGGCGTATGTAGGAGCGAATGCTGGACTGGCTGAGCTGCAGGTAGGCTGCGGCTTGTTCGACGGTCAGCAGATCTCGGGATTCGGACTCCATCCGTATCGTGTTCTCTTTCTCCGGGCCGCGCGGGTCAGATGCGGCGTGGTTTTTAGGTGCGGCGTAGTCTTGGGTTTCGTCTTGCACGGGTCTTGCTTCGGTCTTGGTCGGGTCTTGTTTTTTTCAGTATATCTTAATTGTCAGCCGTTGTCAACAAACGATGAAAAATAGGATTGATTGCGCGGCCTTGTCCCGACCGCTCTGCGTTTCTTGACACCCGCCGCCGACTATGTTAAGATACGGTGGTAAGATTACCAGGGCATACTCCTATGAAAATCTCTTTTGTTTGTCTTGCGCTTGCACTCGCGGCCTGCCGGGTCTTAGCGGACCCGGCGGGCGACCTTCTGAAGGCGCAGGCGGCAGCGGGACATGTGCTGACGGGGGCGGCGGCGGCCTCGGCGCTGCGGCAGCCGGGACCCGACGCAGGCCGGATGCTGGAAGCGTCGGCCACTGTCAGCGGGCTTGTTTCGGTGGGCGCGGAGCGAACGGCGCTTTTGACCACGACAAGCGCTACCGGCGGCGCGTCTGTTTCGCTGCCGGTCCCAAGCGGGCTGCGCGGGGCGAGCTGGCTTGACTCCGGAGCGCAGGTGCGGGTGCTGCTGCGGGTTGTCCCCGATGATCCCGCCCTGCCGTCGGGCCTGCGCTTGGTCGCGGTCGCACCGGAAGGAGATGTTGTGGCGGCGGAAGTTCAGGCGGCGCGGCGTGAGGCCGCGCTGCGGCGTCCGGTGCGGCTGGCGTCCCGCTCCCTGCCGACGCGCCGGGACGGGCGGCGCATCACTTATGCTGCCGATTCTTATGCCGCCGATCCAGGGCATCCGGCAGGGGCATTATCCGCGCGTGCGCTTTCCATTTATGCCCCCTACCGCAGTTTGGTTCGGCGCTGGAACCGGCGGCTGTCCGAAACCGACGTGGACAAAATTACGACAAGCATCTTGTACTTCAGCGACATCAACAATCTGGACCCACGCCTGCCGGTCGCCATGATTATCGCCGAGTCTGATTTCGACTTACACTCGACTTCGCACACCGGCGCGATGGGCCTCAGCCAGCTTATGCCGGAAACCGCGCGGGGGCTGGGCGTCACAAACGCCTACGATCCAATCCAGAACATCGGCGCGGCGGTGCATATTCTGCGCGGCCATTTGGACAGCTACGGCGGTGCCCCGGCGAATGCGGGCATCATTCCGTTCAGCCAGATCGCCTTGACAATGGCGGCGTACAACGCCGGCCCCGGCGCGGTCCGCAAATACCACGGCGTCCCGCCCTACCGTGAAACTCAGCGTTACATCAAGCGCGTCTTTTCTTTGTACCGCCAGATGTGCGGCGAGTCCGCCCCGCAGGAAGCCTCAGCGAAATAATAAAACCTCACCCGGCAGCAAGCTGCCACCCTCTCCTTAGCAAGGAGAGGGTCGGAACGGAGTTCCGGGGTGAGGTTGTTGTGTATGCGGGGCGTCCTAGTGGATCGCCCAAAGCAGGCGGTACACGGAAAGAACCGCGCAGCCGGCGGCGAGGCCGATTGTGCTGAGTTCCATCCAGTTTACCCGCAGCTTGGCCCGTGACGCATTTGTCCGCGACGCGGACCGTCGCTGTCCCGCAGCATTGCGAGGCAGGGACGCGCTCAGGGGCATGTCCAAACTTTCCGGCTGCACTGCCGGAAGCGTGACATCGGAATCGCGGCGTAGGCCGATTTCCTGGTTCAAGGTGGGTGCCATGATAATCTCCTTTGATTGTGTGGCGTCCGCCGCGACAATGCGGCGGGTGGCGAGAAATTCGCCGGTTTATTGTACCCGATTAAAGCCGGCAAATAAGTCCGGCTGCACTTATATAACAGCAAAACAGCGGAAAAAGTGTCCCTTTTGCCACGCCTTAGATGAAGCTTTGGTTGAGTTCAATTTACTTGGTCAGGCCAAAGAGCGCTCCGATCAGCCAAATCGGTATCCAAATTATGCTGCCCATTACCATTGTGATGGCAAGGGATTTCGCACGCGGCGATTTGGCGGACATCGCAACTGGCAAGCCAATCAACACTGCGGGAACGAACAGCACAAAGAATGTCGCGATGGTTCCGGCGAACGCGAGCAGGAACAGGAAGACATGCAGGGCAATCCAGCCGATACGGGCAGCAGACCATTTCATTGCTGCCCCTCTTGCTGTGGCTTTTCCAGAACCAGAGCATAATACCCCTGCGCCTGTGACTTAAGCGTCTCCGCGCCGAGCAAGCCGGTGACGGCGTGGCGGACCAGGTACGTCGGCAGCAGGCGGGTCAAGCGACGGGCAAGTCCCGGCCAGCGCAAGTACAGCTTGGCAATGCGCTGTAAATGCCGCAGGTTGGGCTGAATGGCATCCGACAGGTCTTGCTTTTCTTGAACGCGGAACCCGGCGTTTTGGGCAGTCTGGACAAACGTGCCGATGTCCCAGAACTGTTCGACGTTCATGGACAGCTCCACAAGCTGCGCGGCAACCTGCATGGCCGGTGCCAATGTTTCTAGGCCGGGGCGGCGGAAGCCGTCGGTCAGCACCAAGCGCCCGCCGGGGCGCAGGACTCGGTACGCTTCGGCGAGAACTTCGCTTAAATCGCGGGCGTAGCAGAAGCACTCAATCGCAAACACCAGGTCAAAGCTGCTGTCGGCAAACGCAAGGCGCTGGTAGTCACCGACGGCGAACACGGCATTCCAGCGGCGCTTGCGGGACGCGATTTGGACATGCCGGGGCGTCCAGTCAATGGCGCAAAACTGGGTTTGCGTGTTGCGGGGTGCCAGCCAGTGCGTATTAAACCCCTTGCCGCAGGCCACTTCCAGCACGTTTTTTGCCCCCAGCGCGGCAATCTGCGTCTGAACCAAGCGCGGCTGCTCACTAAATCCGCTTGGATCGTAACGGCCGTCATAGTTCAAGGCAAGATGAACTGCGCCTGCCGGGGAGTGCAGCAGGCCATAGACCCAGGCGCAGTCGGTATAATACTGCCGGATGGTGCGCGGGCTGACTTCCTGCTTCAAAAAGGCGTCTACGTCGAAAATGTCCCGAAGCTGTCCCAGCAAAGTTTGGACGTCGGTTTCTGCCATGATATGCCTCCAAATCGCGTGAGTTTGGTATAATGAACTTGTTCATTATTTGTCATTGACAGGATACCCAACTGCCAGCGCAAAGTCAACCAATTTATGAACGTGTTCAATAATTATTTTTGGAGAAAGTTATGACTGTCAAAACGTCCACGAAATCGCAGCAGACGCGGGAGAATATTCTGGAGACGGCGCTGGGGCTGTTCGCCGCGAAGGGGTACGCCGAGACCACGATGCGGGACATCGCCGCCGCCGCCGACTGCTCGCTGGGACTCGCTTACCGTTACTTTGCCCGCAAAGAAGAGTTTATCTTGGCGCTTTATGAGCGTTTGACCGATGAGTTTGAGGAACAAGTCAGCCGCCTGCCGGCAGCGCCGCTCGCTAAGAGGTTTGCGCTGGCGATGGAGGCACATTTAACGCGGCTGGGGGCGCATCGGGAAACGATGGGGGCGCTTTTTGCGGCGGGTTTAGCCCCGGACTCGGAAGTTGCCGTGCTGGGAGACGGTGTCGCAGGCATTCGTGGACGCATCTGGGGCATTTTTCAAAGCGTGGTTTCCGGCGCGTCGGACGCGCCGAAGCGGGCGCAGGCGGAGCAGATGACGACGCTGCTGTACGCGGCACACCTGCTGTTTGTCTTGTTCTGGCTGCAGGACCGGAGCGAAGGGCAGGCCAAAACACGCGAGCTGCTGGGGTTTGCTCAGGAGATGCTGGGACGCCTGCGGCCGGTGCTGGGGCTGCCGCTTGTGGCAAAGCCGCTGACAAAGCTGGCCGGGATCATCGGCCCGATGTTTGGGCCGGTGGCTGCTATACCCGTGGGGAGCGGTGGAGCTTGAGGTGATGCAGGTTCAGATGCGCGTAGCTGAGGGAGCGCATTTGGGTCCAATGCCCTGGATGAATGACGGCACGCTTGGCGAGCGTTTTTTCAAAAGGGGCGAGGCCAAGCAGCAGCAGGGCGCACAGCACGGCCCTCCGGCGGTGGCTGGAACGAAGCCGCCAGACTTTCGGTTTCGGAGACGCCGGCGGCGTTAAGTGTGCTTGGAGGACAGCGCCCGACGCGGAGGCAAGGGCAAGGCGCCCCGGATACACCAAGTAGCGCGGCTCCCAATGGGTCGCAAATTTGGCCTTGAACGTGTGCAGGCCCTGAAAATTGTAAGCACGGTTGAGGCGCGTGTACAAAAAGCGCCGGAGATGCGAGGTTGCGGCGGCTTCCGTGGGATCGTCGTCCCCCGCGAGGGGCGACAAGCCGAGGCTGAGCAGTTGTGCGCCTTCCGAGGCGAACTGCGACGCGGCAGACACAATCAGAAAATCCATGACCCCATGCAGGGCGTCGGCCTGGCGGCGCATCAAATCCAGCGTCCATCCCGTAACCGTTCCTGCGCCAAACGCCGGCACAAAGCTTGTAAACGCCAGCATCCGGCCTGTGTCCGTGTCGCGGGCGACAAAGTAGCGGCTTTCGGCGAACAAGCGGCTCTGCGGGTCGAACCCGCCCATCGCAAACCAGCCTTCCCCGGCATGGTGTGCCTTGCGCCAGCCGCGCGAAATCGCGTCCATCTCCGCCGTGGCTTCCAGCGTCGGCGGCGCGTCCGGCCCGTAGGCTTCCAGCACGACGCCGGCTTTTTCGATCCGGCGCAGGTCGTTCCGCATCTTGACGTACTTTTTGCCTGCCAGCGAGAAATCCGCTAAAGAAATTTGAGCGTCCTCGCCGACTTTGACGACTTGCAGGCCCGCCTGCCGGTAAGTGTCTAGGTTCGCGTTTGTCGTTTGATACCAAACAGGTTTCCATCCCTGCCGGCGGCACAGTGCGGCAAACCGCGCGATTGCTTCCGGCGCGGCGTGCGGGCTGCCGAACGGGTCACCGAGCGCCAGCGCCTGGCGGCCCACCACGCGGTAAGCGACGCCCCACGGCGGCTCACCGGGTCCGCTGAGCAGGTAACGCTTGTCCGGCAGCAGCGCGAAGAAGTGCAGTGGGTCTGCGCCCCACCCTGCCAGCATTCGCCGCGCTTCCGCGCCGCTCTCCGCTCCCCTGCCCTGCGCCGTTTGCGCTTGTTCTGTTAAATTGTTCACCATTGGTACGCAATTGTACCATGACTTTCGGGATATGGCAAATTGCACGTTTCACAGGTAAAATAAGTCAAGACAACTCGGTGAAATTGCAGGAGGCGAAGTTTATGACATTGACACTTGCACCGGAAACAGAAGCGCGGCTGCGGGCGGCTGCGGCTCAAAAAGGTCTCGCCCCGGAAGAATTGATTGATGTCCTGCTGAAACAGAGCGACGGCACTCAGTTTTCGGCGGCGGATGCAGAACAAGAACGGCTTCAGAACGTCTTTGAGCGCCTTCACGTTAAGGCTCTTGCACTGAAACCTGAATCGGCCATTGAGAACCATAATCGTGCGCCGGAAGAAGTTCAAGTTGGAGAGATCATTGTGGAGAAGTACCGTCAACAAGGATTCAACCTGTGAGGCGTCAAGAGGGAACACTGACTGACACGGGGCCACTGTTTGCACTTGTGGACGCTAAAGGGCAGCCGGATCAAAATGCCCGCTGCCGTCTTCTACTTCCTGCGTTAGCAAAACCGCTAGTGACCACATGGCCCTGCTTTACCGAAACGCTTTATCTTTGCCTGCAACGTAATGGGTGGCCGCAACAAAAGCTGCTTTGGGATCTTTGGCATGACGGCGCAGTACGCCTCCATTCTCCCTCGGAACGAGAAACGGCCAGAATTGCAGAATTGATGGAAAAGTACCGAGATAGGCCGATGGATACAGCAGATGCTTCGCTGATCGCACTTGCTGAAACAGCAGGCTACACGCGCATTTTCAGCATTGACAGCGACTTTTATGTTTATCGCCTTGCAGATGGAACCGTGCTGGAGGTTGTGCCGGGGCCGACAAGTAAAGGTCGTTAAAGGAGAAAAAGAAGGAAAGGAGGACGAAGACAAGCTTCGCCCCTACAATTAGCGTCCGCGTGTGTATGTCCCCCGGCGGCGGGAGGAGATTTGGTTGGTGACTAGGTTGCGCGTCTTGGCGACATCGGCTTCGGTCGCTTCTTTGGCGGGCGCTTTGGGCGCGGGCTTGGGGCGTTCGGACTTGGGCGCCGGCTCGTCGTCGCCGTCCAAGATGCGCTTGATGGCGGATTTGGGCGCTTCGGCTTGGATTTTGGGCGGCAGGTACTTTGCCAGGACTTCCACCATTTCTTCAGCAGTCTGAAGCATCTTAGCGGGCGTGTCGGGAGTAGCCACAAAGACGACATCGGGCAGGAATTGGTGCTGCATGTAAGTTCGGGACAGGCGCTTTAAGTGATCTTGAGTGAGATGCGTCCCCGTAAAGCGAATGGCTAAACGCCGCTTTTCGGCGACAACCGAGCTGATGCCGACTTCGGCGCAGCGCAGGCGCAGGCGCAGAATGGCAAGCAGGTTCCAGACCGGACGCGGCGGGTCACCGTAGCGGTCTTCCAGCTCGTCTTGAATGCGCTGGACATCGCCGGGCTTTCGCACGGCAGTCAGCTTTTTGTACATCAAAATGCGCTCGGCTTCGCTGGGAATATAGGCGCTGGGAATGAGGGCATCAAGCGGCAGGGACACATGCGGCAGCTCCCATTCGCCTTCGACGGGCTGGCCGCGCATTTCGTTGATGGCCTGCGACAACAATTGGGTATACAGGTCGAAGCCGACAGTGGCGACGGTTCCCGATTGGGCCGCGCCGAGCAGATTGCCCGCGCCGCGTATTTCTAGGTCTCTGAGCGCGACTTTGTAGCCGCTGCCGAGGTCCGAGAACTCGCGCAGTGCGCCGAGACGCTTCTCGGCGACATCCGAAAGGCTTTTGTCGCGGCGGTACAGCAGGTACGCATAGCCCTGGCGCTTGGAGCGCCCCACCCGGCCACGCAATTGGTACAACTGGGACAAACCCAATCGGTCGGCGTTGTCTACGATGATCGTGTTGACGTTTGGAATATCGAGGCCGCTTTCGACAATCGTGGTGCAGACCAGAACATCAAACGCTTTTTCGGCGAAGCGGAGCATCACGTCTTCTAAATCGTCGGCGTGCATCTGCCCGTGCGCGACTTCGACGCGGGCTGTCGGCACGAGACGCCGCACTTTCTCGGCGACATGGCTGATGCTTTCAACCCGGTTGTGCAGAAAATAAATCTGGCCGCCTCGGTCAAGCTCACGTAAAATAACTTCGCGGACTAATTCATCGTCGTATTCTTTCACGAATGTCTTGATTGCCATGCGGCCCTCCGGCGGGTCGTCAATCAGCGACATGTCCCGAATTCCTGAAAGCGACATGTGCAGAGTTCTGGGGATCGGTGTTGCCGTCAGAGTCAGCACGTCCACGTTCTTTTTCATCTGCTTGATGCGCTCTTTGTGCGTGACGCCGAACCGCTGTTCTTCGTCTACGACTAAAAGGCCGAGCTTGTGGAACTTGACGTCTTTGGACAAAATCTTGTGGGTGCCGACTACAATGTCTACCGTGCCTTCTTCCAGGCCCCGGAGCGTCTGCATGACATCGGCTTTGGAAGCAAACCGCGACAGCAGCTCAATGCGGACCGGGTAGGCGGCAAGCCGCTCCCGAAACGTCGCCAAATGCTGCTGGGCCAGAATTGTTGTCGGACAAAGCACGGCGACTTGACGCCCTGAATTCACGACTTTGAACGCGGCCCGAATGGCGACCTCGGTTTTGCCGTAGCCGACATCGCCGCAGATGAGCCTGTCCATCGGCTTGTCGTTTTCCAAATCGCGCTTCACATCGTCAATCGCCGCCTGCTGATCCGGCGTTTCCTGGTAGGGAAAAGCGTCTTCCATTTCCGTCTGCCAGGGCGTGTCCGGCGGCAGGGCATGGCCGGTGGCGGCTTTGCGGGCGGCGTACAGCTTGATGAGGTCCGCAGCCATCTCCTGCACCTGCTTTTTGGCCTTTTTCGTGGCTCTGGCCCAGTCGCCGCTGTTTAACCGAGTGACGGTCGGCGGCGAGTCCGCCGCGCCGATATATTTCTGGACCCGGTCAACCTGATCGGTCGGCACATACACTTTGTCGCCGCCGTCGTACTCTAAAAGCAGGTAATCGCGCTCCGCTCCGTCGGTGCCTTTGAGTCGCGAAATGCCGGCGTAGCGCCCGATGCCATGGTGGATATGCACGACATAATCGCCCTCGCGCAGCTCCAGATACGACGTAATCTTCAAGCCTTCTTTGAACGCCCGCTTCGGCGGCTTCTGATGCGCCCGGTGGCCGAAGATGTCGGTGTCCGTCGCCAGCATGAAGTTTGCTTCAGGCAGCTTGAAGCCGCCGAGAAGCGAGCCGGGCAGAACAAACACGCCCGCCTCGCCGCCCGGCTCTAAGCGGTCCTGGGGCGACACCGGCAGCTTGTGGTCGGCCAGTATCTGCCGCATCCGCTCCACTTGTTCCGAGACAATGACGCACCGGAAGCGTGCCCCAAGCCAGCCGTCCAGGGCCTCAAAGAACGCCGGCAGCCGCCCGGTGAAGGACTCCATTGCGCCGGCCTGGGTGGGAATGGACGAAGTGATTTTAACGCCGTTCAAGCCCCGCCCCAGCAGGGCCAGAAAGACCGCCGCGTCTTCGCCGGCAATCTTTGTTTTGACCGTGTCAAACCCGCAGGCGTGGGGCATGCCGGGCGTGAGATATTCGCCCCGCGCCGCCCGCGCAGCCATGATTTCGGCGATCTCGCCTTCGCGCTGCTCCCACCGCGCTTCGGCCTGGCTTGGCTCATCCAAGATCAGCAAAGCGTTTTGGGGGATATAATCTAAAGCGCAGACGGCATCCGGGTACAGATAGGGCAGGTAATACTCTAACGCATCAAATGTCGCGCCGGCCTGAAGCTGGGCGATGTCGCCTTCAATGCGCTCTTCCAGCCGCTCGGCGTGTTCTGCGCCGCGCTCGTCTAAATTGGCCTTCTTCAAGGCCGCCATCCGGCCCGGCAGCTCGCGCTTCAGCCGCGAAACGGCCTCCGCGACGGCGGCGGGTTCAAACGGCACTTCGCGCACCGGCGCAATGACGACGCTTTCGGACGTGCCGACGGACCGCTGGCTTTCCACGTCAAAAGGCCGGATGCTTTCAATGTCGTCGCCGAAAAAGTCCACGCGCAGGGGCAGGCGGCCGTCGCCGGGGAAGATGTCCAAAATCCCGCCGCGCCGGGTCCATTGCCCCGGCTGCTCGACCGCTTCCACGCGGTCATAGCCGAACTGGGTCAGCGAGCGTTCTAAATCGTCAATTTCCACCGTCTCATTGACCGCCAGAACAACGCGCCGGTCTTGGAGAAGCTCCGGGCGCACCGTGCGCTGAAGCCACGCGCCGATGGGGCCGACGGTGACTTTTGCCGTGCCGAGCGCGAGCTGCTGCAAGGCGGCGACGCGCTGCCCGGTTTGCCCTAAATCGGGCGCACCTTCGGCAAAAATCAGCGTCTCGGTGGTGGATGGCAGGCTGATTAGTGCGTCATCTTCAATGCCGTAGCGGGCCAAGTCCGCCGCCAAGCGCCCGGCCTGGTCACTGTTGTAGGAGATGACCACGAGCGGCCTGCCAAGCTCGCGGTTAAGCTGGGCCAGCAGCCAGCCTTTGGCCGGCACCGGCAAGCCTTCCATCTGGGTCACGCCGCCTGCCGCAATCGCTTCTTTGAGTTTTTGGTACGCCGGATAATCGTCTGAAAGGCCGGGCAGTTCACGCAGGTCCATTCGCTAATCTTTCTGTTTGTCAACGCATTTTATTTGTCAACGCATTGCAAGGCTTCGGCGGAATGTCCGCCCAAGCCTATGAAATCTTTTTGCCGGTTGATTATACCCGGTTCGGCCTGCTCTCATGCCGAACAAGCGGCAAAAAAGGGGCTTGACAGGCGGAGCGCGGCGTATTATGATGGTGGGTAAACCGGGGGTGTAGAAACCCCCGGCGGTAACATCAGTTATGAACACAAAACATCATCTGCTGCTGGCCTTCCTCGTGCTGCTGACCCTGACCGCTGGGGCGCAGGGACAGACGCCAAATCTTAAAAAGGGCTTCTGCATTGTCGTCCGGCCTGACGGGGCGTGGAAAAATGCCGTCACCAAGCTGAACGTGCGCTGGTTCTACTCGTGGGGCGGCGACGAGCCGAAAGACTTGCCGAAAGGCGTGGAGTTCGTGCCGATGGACTGGGGCTACTACGGCAACAAGGACGGCAGCTTGGTCCACTGGCTTGCCAAAGTGAAAGCGCAGCCACAGGTCAAGTTTCTGCTGGGCTTCAATGAGCCGGACGGCAAAGACCAGGCCAATCTCAGCGTCCAAAAAGCTCTGGAAGGCTGGCCGTATTTGATGCAGACGGGGCTGACGCTCGGCTCTCCTGCCGGGGTCCACCCGGACGGGGACTGGATGAAGGCGTTCATGGCGGGGGCCGCTCAAAAGCAGTACCGGGTAGATTTTATCGCAATCCATTGGTACGGCGGCGCGGACCCGCAGGGATTTCTAGACATGCTGGCACGGGTCCATGCCCTGTATGGCCGCCCGCTTTGGGTAACGGAGTTTGCGCCGGCAGACTGGAACACCAGTCCCGGCCATCCAAACCGCTGGACTGCGGCGCAGGTCGCCGCGTTCATGCGAGTCGCGCTGCCGGAAATGAACCGCCGCGATTACGTGCAGCGTTACGCCTGGTACTCGGCGTCGCCCGATGATGCCGCGCTCGGCACGTCGGCGCTGCTGAACAAAAACGGCACGCTGACGGATTTAGGCAAGCTGTATGCGTCGTACTGAAGAATGAACACAAGCAAAAATGAAATGAAAAAAGGGCGGGGGCAAGCCCCGCCCCGGCAAGCGAATTAGGCGTGTGCTTCTTTTGCCTTATGTGTCTTGTGGTCGTGCTGCTGGCCGTGCTTTTTTGCCCGGCTGTCGCGCTTGTCGTACACGTCGTTGCTGGAATAAGCATCGGCGGCGACTTGCAGGTCAATATCGTAGTGGTCCATGCTGTCGTTCCAGTAGACGACGTGCTGATGCTGTCTTCCAGCGACATCCGCGCTGGGGCGGTCGTATCCGGGCGTCGTCTGCGCGTTGGCGGCGAGCGCCGCCAGTGTCAGGGCAGCGGCGAGGAATGCTGTTTTTACGGGTTGATTTTTCATGGTCTTATTGTCGGCGTCCCGCGCAGCGAAGTTTAGCTTAGAGACTGGATAGAAAGCCTGTTCTGGAAGTTCCTGCCCTGAACGGCAGCGCTTTGAAGTGCAATCTCCCGCCTTCGCGGGCGAAGAAGCTAAGAACAGTCCGATGCCCGATCAGTCTGATGCGCGAATATCTTCTGCCCGCGCAGGCGGGGAGTTGCTCTTCAAAGCACGGGGGTTCAGCCCCGTGTTCCTGCTTTCTACACAGTCTCTTAGGCGTTACCAAATGTTGACGTGGGCGACTTTGGGCGCGTCGCCTGCCGGGCAGGGGAAAGCGGCAGCAAACTCCGGCAGGTTAGCGGTCGGACCCAGCACGCGGAACTTGTTGGGAGCGTGCGGGTCGGTGGCAAGGCTTAGGCGCAGGGCTTCGGGGCGGACATTCTGTCGCCAAATCTGAGCGAAGGCCAGAAAGAACCGCTGCTCCGGCGTGAAGCCGCCGATAAGCTTTGCTTTCGGCTTGCCCTGCTGCGACTTCTCAAAAGCCAGATAGGCGATCTTGAGGCCGCCTAAATCGGCGATGTCCTCGCCCAAAGTCAGATGCCCGTTGACATGCAGGTTGTCCACGGCAACGAAGCTGTCAAACTGATCGGCCACTTTGTCGGCCCGCGCCTGAAAGTTCTGCTTGTCGGCAGTCGTCCACCAGTCCTTCAAATTCCCTGCGGCGTCAAACTGCCGTCCCTGGTCGTCAAAGCCGTGGGTCATCTCGTGGCCGATCACCGCGCCGATGCCGCCGTAGTTGGACGCATCATCGGCTTTGGGGTCAAAGAACGGCGGCTGGAGAATGCCGGCGGGGAAGACGATTTCGTTGCCGCTGGGGCTGTAATACGCATTGACTGTCGGCGGGGTCATGCCCCATTCGCTGCGGTCCACGGGCTTGCCGAGCTTGGCAAGATCACGATTGAATTCAAACGTGCTGGCTTCCTGCACGTTGACCACATAATACGGACTGTCTACGGCGAGCTTGGAATAATCGCGCCAGTGGTCCGGGTAGCCGATTTTGACCCGCATTTTATCCAGCTTGTACAGCGCCTGCCGGCGCGTGTTCGGGCCGATCCAGTCCAGCGTCAGCAGCCGGTCCCGCAGGGCGCTTTTGACATTCAGCACCAGCGCCAGCGCCCGCGCCTTGGCGGCAGGCGTGAATGTCTGCGCGACATACAACTGGCCTAAGCCTTCGCCGAGAGCGCCGTTCGTTGTTCCAAGAACGCGCTTCCAGCGCGGCTGGTTTTGGGTCGCGCCGCTCAGAATCGTGCCGCGAAAGGCAAAGTTCTCAGCCACGAACTTGTCGCTGAGGTACGGGGCCATGCTGCTGAGCAGGTGCCAGCGCAGATAGGTTTTCCAATCGGCGATTGGCGTCTGCGTCATCAGCCGCCCGGTCTCGGTGAAAAACTTCGGCTGGCCGACAATGATCGGGCCGGGGCCGGAGATGCCCTGCGCGGCGAAGTACGGCTGGTAGGAAAAGCCGGGCGTCAGGGCGTCCACTTCAGCTAAAGTCATCTTGTTGTAAGTCGCGTTCGGGTTGCGCCGCTCCACCCGCGTCATGGACACGCTTGCCAGGCTTGTTTCCAGGCTGAGGACTGTCTGCGCCTCGGCAGCGGCAGCCGCCGGGTCATCCCCCAGCAGCGTCATCATGCGGGCGACATAATCCGTGTACTGAGTCCGAAGCGTGACGGATTTCGGGTCGGTGTTCAGATAATAGCTTTGGTCCGGCAGGCTGAGGCCGCCCTGTGCAAGCTGGGCGACCGTGTGCAGGCTGTCCTTGTCGTCCGCCCCAACTCCAAAGCCGAAGACCGCACCGACGCCGATGGAATGCAGATGCGCGATCTCGGTCTCCAAAGACGCCGTATCGGAAATGGCCGCGATCCGGGCAAACTCCGGCGCAAGAGGCGCGGCTCCTGTCTGCTCAATGAGCTTGGTGTTCATGCCGCTGCGGTAGAAGTCGGCGATCTTGCGCTTGACGCTGCCTTTCGGCGCAGGCGGTCCGGCGACGGCCTGATCGACAATCGTGTGCAGGACATCCTGGTTGCGGTCAAACAGCTCATTGAAGCCGCCGAATGCCGCCCGGTCGGCGGGAATGGGATGCGAGGCCAGCCATTTGCCGTTGGCGTACTGGTAAAAGCCCGTGCAGGGCGACGCGCTTTTGTCAATGGCGGCCAGGTCCACCCCATGCGCGGCAGACTGGGCCAGCGCGGGGCCGGCGGCAAGAGAAAGGCCGAGCAGAAGCGGCGCTGTGAAGCGCGAAGACGCAGAGCGCGAAGAAGCGAAGCGTGAAGAGAGGCTCATAAGTTGGCGGTTCTTTCTTTTGGGCAATCGGTCAGCGAATCGGCGAGTAGCTTTCAGCTACTCATGCAATACTCATACAGGGCTGCGGCTTCTTCGCTGCGTTTTGCGGCACCATTGCCTCAATTCTTGACTGCTTCAATTCTTGACTGCTTCAATTCTTGACTGCCTCGGCAC
>CAXUBO010000005.1:50327-65353 GCA_964249345.1 uncultured Armatimonadales bacterium
TCAATTCTTGACTGCTTCAATTCTTGACTGCTTCAATTCTTGACTGCCTCGGCACGCCGGGCGAGAATATCCGTCAGCTTCTCCGACGTGCCGAGGTAGCGGCCCATCTGGAACCGGACGTGCGGGTGACGCGCCGCTGCTTCCTCTAAAAGAGTCGGCAGATCGTCGGCGACATGGGTTCCTGTGTGCAGGAAGTACGGCACGGCGATGACTTTGTCCGCTCCCGAAGCCGCGCAGGCATCGGCGGCTTCGTCAATGGTCGGCGCGTTGCATTCCATAAACCCGACTTCCACTTGGTCAAAGACGCCCCGCGCCCTGACTTCCTCGACAACCTGAAACATAGACTGGTTGGCGACAGGCCGAGGCGACCCATGCACCATGACTAAAAGCGCCGTTTTCATTGATTTTGGTCTTAACTTGCTTTCTAAATATGCTGCTATTCAGCAGCCTCAGCGATATGCAATCAGCCGTCAAGAGGCACGAAACGCAGCCGCCACGCATTGAAATGCGAGGCTCAGAAGTGCCCAGTGTCGCGGCGACACAAGATGCAGATGGCGGGAACGGTCTCCCGTCCCCTGGACGGTGGGGACTTGGCAGCCTCGGGTTTCAACCCGTGGTGGGCTTCCACCGTGTCGCAATGATGCCAGGCTTTCCCTGTACCCAGCCTGGCTCAACTTTCACAAGCCAGTCTTGATATACTGATCTCTGAAGCCAGCTACGGCAGGTTTCGGCGTCTACGACCTGCCCATCCGGCAACTGGCACTGCATATTCCATTGCTCGGCAGCAATCTCGTAAACATCATTCCATGCGCTAACCCATCGTTGCTCAACGTCATCTTCAATCGCCATATTGCTGTCCTGTCACTCCGCAAAAGGCCGCGCCGGGGTGTTCAACTCGAAACGCTACGCTACCTTTTGCCGTTCGGGAACCGGCAGACGGTAGCCCGCCGCTTCAAGCTGCGTTTCTGTTTCAAGCTGCGTTTCTGTGTTCAATCCCTCCAAAAGCTCCCGCGCTTCCGCGAGAACCCGGCGAACCTCTGCAAGAGGGCCGGCCGCTGTTGTTGAAAACAAAGACTGTTCGGTTTCTGCGGAATGTTGCCTGAGCGCTTCGAGCTTGTCCGCCCAGGAAGATGCATAGCGCAGCGAAGCCGACAACTCATTCACCTCTTGGGTCATAACGGAACCTCCACCACACCTTTAGATTTTCCCTGCCGGTCGAAATCAAACATATCCAGGCCGCTGAGCGTTGGTGAAGACGTTTTCAACGATTCGGGTAATGCGAACACATCTTCTGAAAAACCAAGCTGGCGACAAGCTTGGTAATCCGTTAAAGCCCGCGCTTCTGCGCTGTTTCGTATCAATGCTTCAGTCGCGGCATTATAGGAAAACACCAAATCAAAATCACCGGGAGCTTCCTTGCTTGAAATAAAGCTGCCATTTAAGACAACTAGCCCCGTCAAGTTCGCCGCGTGAGCGGCATTCCGCCATCTCAGCAAACCTGCCAGCACATCCGCCCGGCGGCTGTTTTGCCGGCCGCCGAAACGAAGAACAATTTCCTGCCACGTCGCGGCATGATGACCTGCGGGAAGCCAGCCGTCATCGCGAAAAGAAGGCAATGCCATTGCTACTCTACAAAAGGCCGCATTGGAGTATCGGGGGCGGGGACGCGCGGGCAGCTCGGCGTTGCGTACAGCGGGCAGTCGGGGCGGGCGCGGCAGCCTCTCGCGGCGGCGGTCAGGTCATCGCGCCACTGATCCGGGCCGAGCGGGTCCAGGGCGCTGGCAATCAGCGCATCGGCCAGGCCGGTGTCATAGCCGATGGCGTCGGCGACGACAAATTCTAGGCTGGGATAGTCGGATTGGACGGCCCGGAGCTGATCCGGCAGGGTTTTGGAAACAAAGTAGCCGGGAACGAGAAAGAACGGCAGGACAACAATCCGGGTCGCGCCTCGCGCGGCGCAAAGGGCGACGGCTTCGGCAAACGTCGGCTCCGAGTAGTTCATGTAGCCGACGGCGACCACGGGCCATGCGCCCGACGCCCGCAGGCGCTCCGCGTGGGCGTCCAAAGCTTCCCCTGCCCCGCACAGCAGGGAGCCGTGCGAAAACAAAATCAAAGCGTCCATGCCCCTTATTGTACCTAGAAATCAATAAAGGCGAACGAATTTTGCGCCCCAAGTGTTCAAATACCAGAGAGTTTGATAAAAACAGAAAGCGAGCAAAATTATGACTGAAGAGAAGGTCGTCAAGACCGAACAAGAATGGCGGGAGATTTTGACCCCGGAGCAGTACCATGTGCTGCGCGAAAAAGGCACCGAACGGCCCTTCACCGGCAAGTATGTGGATACCAAAGACGGCGGCACCTATGTCTGCGCCGCCTGCGGCAGCCAGCTTTTTGACTCAGGCACCAAGTTCGACTCCCACTGCGGCTGGCCGAGCTTCTACGATGCCAAACCCGGCACGGTGGACCTGCACGAAGACCGCTCATTCGGCATGAAGCGCGTCGAAGTCACCTGCGCCCGCTGCGGCAGCCATTTGGGCCACGTCTTCGACGACGGCCCCCGCCCCACCGGCGAGCGCTACTGCATCAATAGCGTCAGCGTGAAACTAGAACCTGTTGCCACGCAGTAAGCACTGCCAAGTCAGGCATAAAGAAGCAGTCCCATCAACTTAGTTGTTGGTGGGACTGCTTGTTTGGTGACTGCTTGCGTTCTGGCGCTTTATTTGGTATCATTACAATAAAAACGAAGCTTTCAACACAGCAAGAAGCGACTAAAGCTCAGAGAAAATCACACCGTTCGCCTGAAGATGGTTTAGGAGTTCTGATATATGCATTATCTAATGACTAGAGAAGTATGTACACCACGCGCGGGTCAACATTTAGTAATTGCTGGGGAATCTTACGTTCTTGGTGGCAAAGAGGGCGACGGAGCAGTAGGTGTTGTAAGTAAAGTAACCCGTGAAAAAGATGGCGATGTACAAGCAATCAAGTTTCTAGCTCCTGACCCGCATTTTATAGACCCTGTTGCTTTTGCCGATGTTGCTGTTCGTTTCCGACGGGAAGGTGATCGGGGCGCTCAACTCAAACATGCTCATCTAGTACGCATTTATTCCTACAATGAAAACGAAGATGGGATATGTTTTGCGGATAAATCCCCTGCAACCCCTTTTCTTTTGATGGAGTACATTCGCGGCAGAACCCTTGAAAATTATATCAAAAAGTATTCTGGACAGGAGTACGAGTTCGATATAACGCGGGAGCGGTTACACATAGCCATACAAATAGCTCGTGCTTTGGAAGACTTGCACCATCTCAAGATCATTCACCGGGATGTCAAACCTGCAAATATATTTGTGAAGCAGGCACGGTCTGGCGGTCTTCCACTTGTCAAACTAGGAGATTTAGGCGTTGTCAAATGGGGCGACTTTAACCCTGCACTATCCACAGGCGTCGTCACCTCAGCAAGTCAACGTGGACTTGGAACGATGAAGTACATGTCTCCTGAGCAGGCTATGCTTCCTAAAGAAGTAAAAGTTAGCTCAGATATGTTCTCGTTTGGTATAACTCTGATTGAGCTGTTTACGGGAGCTATACTTGCTAGTCCTCACCACGTTTTGCAATTCATGACTGCTCGTATGGCTAGGGGCAGCACATACAGCAAATTTAACACTGTCGGATACCAAATATCTAGCTCTGATGAAGACGTTGCCACAGCCATACTTGATATGTTCCTGAGAGGTGTTGATGGTCGTCCAAAGATTCGAGAGGTGCGGGGGCGGTTAGAATTCACATACGAGCAAAAGTTTGGTTCCGATTGGAAAGATGACCTTGACGAAAAAATCTATCAACTAACAAGGCCCTGGCATTCTACCCGCTGAGGCTATAAATATGTTTTATGGTAACCAGTTGAGGCGGCAGTGAGAATCAAGGAGAACGAGTAATAAAAGGCTGCGCGATTTTGAGAATAAGTATCGCTCTATTAGTCGCTGCTCTACCGCGCGGCGTCCTGGCCCAGCCGATGCCGAATGTGCAACCTGCGGCGAAACTTGCACCGCCTTTGGCGAAGCCTGGGCCAGTTCTGCCCAGTCCGTCGCGTCTAAATTGGACTTGCTTGCTGGTATGCGAAACCACATCTTGCATCGGCATTCTGTTCCCCTTTTCACCAGCCCTGCACGAAAACAACGCCTAGAGAGCGGCACATCAAGTCACGGTTCTGCTTGATCAGTCCGGCTCCTGCACGCAGCCGCTTGGCGGGGGAATGCTGCTTAGGCCGGCTTTTTGCGCCGCTTCCCGGTATTCTTCCCAGGCTTCGGCGGCCCGCTGCTGCCGGTGCGGGTCATCCGGCTGGTGCCGGGCGGCGAGCAGCGCCCCGGCATAATAAGCGCGGGCAAAGCTAAGCGTTGCCGGTATTCTGTTAATTTCTGCGGGACTGACATCCTGTTCGCTCATGCCGGCCTGTTCCCCCCCTGCTCGCGTGTTTCTCGTGCTTGCATGTCTCTTAGTACCTGTCGTTTATGCACAAATCATGCCAAGCAAGCATGGTGGATAGGCAAAAGGAAAAACACTTCAATCAGCCTTTGCACCCTCCTTATCTGGGTAAGATGCCCTATGACTAATTTTATGTTTGCGACCGGGATTGAAAACAGCTATCCGACGATCCTGCTGCCGGACGGCACGACCAAGCGGGTGGACGAAATGGAAAAATGCGGGCATTATGCCCGCTGGCAGGACGATTTTGATTTGGTGCAGGAGCTGGGCATTCGGTTTCTGCGCTACGGGCCGCCGCTGTATTTGGCGCACACCGGGCCGGGGCGCTACGACTGGGCGTTCTCAGACGAGACGTTTGCGTCGCTTCAGCGCAGGAACATCACGCCTTTGGTGGACTTATGTCACTTCGGCGTTCCCGACTGGATCGGCGGCTTTGATAACCCGGACTGGCCGGCGCTGTTCGCCGAGTACGCAAAAGCGTTTGCCCAGCGTTTCCCGTGGGTGCGCTACTACACGCCGGTCAACGAGATTTTTGTGGCGGCGACGTTCTCCGGCCAGCTTGGGTGGTGGAATGAACGCGCTCAAAGCGACCGGGGCTTTGTGACGGCTTTGGGCAATTTGTGCCGGGCCAACACGCTGGCAATGAAGGCTATTCTGGAAGTCCGCCCGGACGCGATCTTTATTCAAAGCGAATCGTCGGAATACTTCCATGCGGCGTCGCCCAATGTGATCGCCCAGGCGAACATTTTGAACGAAAAGCGGTTCCTGTCACTGGACCTGACTTATGGGCGTCCCGCCAATGCCGTCATGTATGAGTACCTGAGAGACAACGGCATGACGCGCGAGGACTACCACTGGTTTCTGCAAAACCAGGTCAAAGCAAGCTGCGTGCTTGGCACGGACTACTACATAACCAACGAGCATCTGGTCCATGAAGACGGGCGCGTGACGGCGTCGGGCGAGGTGTTCGGCTACTACGTCATTTCTTCCCAGTATTACCAGCGTTACCGTCTGCCGATGATGCACACGGAGACTAATCTTTCCGATGCAGAGCATTCGTGGGACTGGCTGTGGAAGCAGTGGATGAACTTGTTTCGCCTGCGCGGCGACGGCGTCCCCATTCTCGGCTTTACCTGGTACAGCCTGACCGACCAAGTGGACTGGGATACGGCCCTGCGCGAAGATGCGGGCCGGGTCAACCCCGTGGGACTGTGCGACTTGGACCGGAACATCCGGCGCACCGGCTACGAGTACCAAAAGATGATCCAGCAGTGGCAGGACATTCTGCCGACCGGCAGCGCCAGCTTGGAGCTGCCTTGAAGGCGGCAGAAAAACCGGCAAGGCTTCGCTAGACCGCCTGTGCGGTGCCGTTTGCGGGAGTCTTGCTGGCTGCCGTCACGACAAGGCGCTCCGCCTGGGCGCTGCTGAGCTTGTCGAACAGCGAAAGCGACTGGCCGACGACCTGATCCATATTGTAATACTTGTACGTCCCAAGCCGTCCGGCGAAATGGACGCCGCGCGTGCTGCCGGCGAGTTCTTTGTAGCGGGCATACAGCGCGTTGCAGGCCGGGCTGGGGATAGGATAATACGGGTCGCCGCTTGCACGCGGGTATTCGTAGGTGATGTCCGTTTTCGCGTGCGTTTGGCCCGTGATCCATTTCAGCTCGGTTGTCCGTGTATAGGCGTGGTCGTTTGGGAAGTTGATTGTCGCCGCGACCTGTCCTTCCGACGCATCGCGCGTTTCATGCCGGAACTCCAGGGACCGATATGGGAGCCGGCCAAATCGGTGGTCGAAGTATTCGTCCACCGGGCCGGTGAAAACAATTTCGCGGGCCGGCATCAGCGCCTTGACTTCCCGCCAGTCGGTGTTCAGCAGGATTTTGATGTTGGGATGACGGACCATGCGCTCAAACATCTTGGCGTAGCCGTGGAGCGGCATCGCTTGATGCGTATCCGTGAAATAACGGTCGTCCGTGTTGGTCCGAGTTGGAATGCGGGCGGCGACCTGGGCATCCAGCTCCGAGGGGTCCCTGTCCCACATTTTGCGCGTGTAGCCTCGGAAGAACTTCCCGTACAGCTCGCGTCCGACCTTACCGACAACAACGTCTTCAGACGTCTTCGCGTGGCCGACAAGCTCCGCGCGGCTTTTGTAAAACGCTTCCACTTCGGCGTCGGTTGTGAGGTGCAAGCCATACAGCGTGTTGACCGTCGTGCGGTTGATCGGGATCGGCACAAGCTGGCCGTCCACCGAGGCAAGGACCCGATGCTCATACGGACGCCACTCGGTAAACTGGGACAAATAGGTGAAGATGCGCTCTGAATTGGTGTGAAAGATGTGCGGGCCGTAAGGGTGGATGAGAATTCCCTCATTGTCGTAGCGGTCGTAAGCATTGCCGCCGATATGAAGCCGCCGATCAATCAGCAGCACTTTTTTTCCGGCCTGCGACGCTAGCCGTTCCGCAAGAACGCTTCCCGCGAAGCCCGCTCCGACAATCAAGTAATCAAACACTTGTCATCTTTCCTTTCTCAGTGCCAATTGTCTCCTAGCTTTGTTCCATTGGCTCCGGCGTTCCGCCCAAGACAACTGTGCCGATTAAACCGTGCATCCGCTCCCAAATCCGGTCCCACGACATTTCCGCGAGAACCGGGTCCACCCGCGCAAGACGCTCGGCGGCGCTCTCGCTCAGTGCGGCTTCGCAGGCGGCGACAAACTCTTCAGGCGTGCCGGCGATATGGGCCAAGCCGGCATCGCCGTACTGCCGGATGACATCTAGGATGGGAGTGGAAACGACCGGCTTGCCGCCGGCCAGATACTCCGGCGTCTTGGTCGGACTGATGAACCGGGTTGCGTCATTTCGCGCAAACGGCATGATCGCAACATCCCAGCCGGCCAGATAGCTCGGCAGCTCCCCGTAATCTTTGCCGCCGGGGTAATGGATGTTCGGGCGCTGCGGCAGGGCGCTTTCCGGAATTTTGCCGGAGACCGGCCCGACCATGATCCACTGCCACTCCGGTCTCAGATCAGCGGCCGCTGCCAGCAGGTCCCAGTCGATGCGCTCATCCAGAACACCGAAAAAGCCCAAGCGCGGGTGCGGGATGTCCTTCTGGTCGTCCGGCTCCGGGGGCGACTGCCGCGCTTTGGCAAAATGCGCGATGTCAACGCTTGACGCCAGAAAATAAACGCGCGGATGCCGGTCCTTCTTGCCTTCATAAAGCGAGCGGCCGCCGGCGAAGACTAAATCCGCTTTTTGGAGCAGTTTTTCTTCGCGTCCCAGCAGCTCCGGGTGCGCCCCGGCAAACGCGGAAAGCTCGTCCATGACATCAAAAACGACGGCTTTGGGGGTCAGCGTGTCGGTCCAGGACACCATCATCGGCGTGTAATACCACAGCACATAGTTCGTGACGGCGTGGTGCTGCATGAACTCATCTAAAAGCTTTCGGTACATTTGTCCATGCTCGGCTTCGGTCGGCCCCCAGGGCAAGTGCGCGACCAGCACCTGTAAGTTGCCGGGGCGCGGGGTTACATCCAGGCGGGGAGTCTCCGAGTCAAACACCGGCTCTTCAACAAAGAAGACGCGGTGCTGCGGGGTAAACCGGCTGATGAGGTGCTGCGGGCGCTGGTAAACAAAGTCCCAGCGCAGGTGAGACAAGCAAATGAGGTCGTATTCAGGTGATGTTTCTTCTGCCATGTAATCTCCGGGCTTATTTATTCCCGCAGTCAATAACTGTCAAAACCTATCTTTGGGAGGCAGTTTGTATGACAAGATTAGTTTGTGCTACCCAAGCCTGTTCAAACAGTGGTGGGGGCCAGGGGGCCGAATGATCAGCGTCCGAGCCGGGCGGCGAGGGTGAAGACGGCGGCGGTGTGGGTGTTGTTCCAAATTGAAGTCAAGTGTGTTTCTTTATAGAAGGACAGATTTCATGCTCTAAATCTAGCCAAAGCAAGCCTAGAACATTGTTGTTTTTGATTGTCCACACACGCACCTTTCCCTTGATGTGAAGCGAAAAAAGCGTGTCTAAGTCATCTTTGCGAATTTCTTGTAAACGGTCTTGCGCGGTTTTAATGAGCGAAGTCACCAGAATGTCATGGCAGCCAGCTTGTCGCAACTCCACCCATGTCATTCCTTCGAAGCTTCCGAGTTTCTTCAAAACATCTGCATGAACAGTAGCGTCCATTTTTGTCCAACACCACGGCCCATCTGCATCTAAAGTAGCAAAAGACCATAACGGTTTCAACGGGTCATTGATTTGTTCCGCAACGCGGACTTGCTTTGAACGAGGATGTGCCTGATCTACCCCTCTTACTTGCTTTGGGGATAAATCAGGCACATTTGGTTTAATCTTCCTTTTACTCATTGGCCGGAAGGCTGCTGTAGTATTCCATCATCGAATCGAGAGAAATTTCGTGCTTGCCGCGCTCATTAGCGTCCAACCCCACACGCGCCGATTGCCAAGGCTGTTCTTTGTGGGTCAAGTCACTTAAAAACTGGGCGTCCTTATCAGCATAGGCTTCTAGAACTATGTTTATAGTGTCTTTATCATCAGCATTAAGTGCATCAACTTGGCCCGCTCTCCACTCTTCTAAACTAAACTCTCCCCGATGCTTATTGTAAAGATCAGGAACAACCGGGCCATTTACCCATGCCTCAATAGGCTCGTTGAAGATGGGACGATCTTCCCAAACAAGTGACCATGCTTGGCAATAATACACAAGTTTGTGTAATTTCATCGCTGACATAGGCCCGCGTCGTTTTAAGATGTACGCGGCGACATCGTGCACATTAGCCATAGTTTTCACACCTTCCAAAAGTCACTATACCAAAGCAAAAGTCGATTTTTAGTAGAGGCAGCATCAGTCTTCATACTAATCTAACATTGTTTGCGGATCAAAAAAGGCTCTTACACAACGTTTGCAAAAACTGGAAAACCTGCTAAGTTTTTCGCTGCAATTACAATTTACTATAGCATATTTCGTGCCAAGTTAGGCTTTGCAGGCAGGGAGAACTTTATTATTTTCGGCTTTTAAGCAAGCAAACTAAAGTGGATGCATCTAAGTAAAGAACTAGCGGCCGAGCCGGGCGGCGAGGGTGCAGACGGTGAGGCAGAGGGAAACGGAGATGATGGTGAAGATGGCGGCAGTGTGGGTGTCGCCGGACAAGACGGCGTCGTAGATGGCAATCGGCATAGTCTGGGTCTGGCCCGGCGTGTCGCCTGCCACCATCAGCGTCGCGCCGAAGTCGCCTAAAGCACGGGCGAAGGCAAGCGTCGTGCCGGCGAGGAGACCGGGCCGGGCCAGCGGCAGATAAATGTCTTTGCAGAGACGCGCGAAGCTTGCTCCGTCGGTGCGGGCCGCGCCGACAACGTCGGCGTCAACGGCGGCGAACGCGACGCGGGTTTGGGTTACAAAGAGAGGCAGACTGGCGATGCTGGCGGCAAGGGCCGCGCCCTGCCAGGTGAACACTAAGGGGTGATGCACCTGCGTCAGCCACTGCCCGACCGGCCCGCGCGAGCCGAGGCCGACGAGGAGCGCGTAGCCCAGCACCGTCGGCGGCAGCACCAGCGGCAGCAGGGCCGCGCCTTCCAAAAGGCCGCGCCCGCGAAACCGCGCTTTTGCCAGGCCATACGCCAGCGGCAGGCCAAAAAAGACGCTAAAGACAGTTGCCCACCCGGCCACTTTGAGCGAAATCCAGAGCGGCGACCAGTCCACGCAATTTCCCTACCCTATTTTCTCGAAGGCGGCTGCGCCATGTCCGTCAGCGTGATGGCAGACACGCCATGCACCCAGCGGGCGGCGCGTTTATCGCCCGGTACAATCAGCTCCACCGGCCCGTCATCTTCCGGCAGCGGCTTCCCGTCCTCGTCCCAGGCGACCCACACGGCGCTTGCGCCGAAGTCCGGTGCAATCTCGCCGAGCGTGAAGAGGACGGTGTAGCCGTCGCGCCCCCGTACCGACGCGACAAACTGCAAGAGGTGGCGCTTGATCTGCGGGTTGATCTGCGGCTGCTCGGCCTGCACGACGGCCCACAAAGGAACGGCATGGGCGGTGTGCGCCGTGCCTTTGCGGGTGTAGGAAACAGTCTGAATGCTGGCCGGCAGCTCTTTTTGGAGCTGCGCCGCTGTCCAAGTTCGCGGCTTGCCGACAGCGCCGGCGACTTGAAATGCCGGCGGCGCGGCGGCACGGGCAGGATACAGCAGTGCAAATCCCGGCAGCAGGACGGCGGCGGTGACGGCGAGAGGCTTCATTTTTGCCTTTCTTTATTTTCTGCTTTTTGGCGGCAGCGTGTAGCCGTAGCGCTTCCAAATCTTGGCGGCGTCGGAACCGGTCAGGAAGTCAATGAACTGAAGCGCCTGGGTCGTCTGCGTCGTTCGGCTGACTAGGCCCAAGCTCTGCGTGATAGGGTCATGCAGGTTATCCGGCACGATAAAGTATGGGTCGGTTTTGTCTTCAATGACTAAAGACAAGGCTGTGAGCGCGGCATCGGCGTTGCCGCTTTGGGCGAACTGCAAGGCTTGATTGATGTTTTCCGCCTGCACCAACTTGGGCGCGACTGCCGCTGTCAAGCCGGTCTTGGCGAGCGCCTGCTGAGCGGCCAGGCCATACGGCGCGGTCTTGGGGTTGGCGAAGGAAATTTTGGCATAAGCGGAGCCGGCTAAATCCTGCACCGTAGACGGGTGATGCGCGGCGTCTTTGCGGGACCAGACCACAAGCCGGCCGATAGCGTAGGGCTGAACCGTGCCGACAGCTAATAGCTTTTCGCTGAGGAGCTTCTGCGGCGTCACCGTGTCGGCGGCGACGAACACGTCAATCGGTGCGCCGTTTTCAATCTGCGTCGCCAGCAGCTTGGTCGCGCCGAAGGTCGGCGAAACAGCCACCCCGGTCTTTTTGGTAAACGCCGGGATAATCGCTTCGGTAAACACTTTTTGCAAATTGGCCGCCGCCGACACTCGCAGCGGGTCGGCGGCATGGGCGGGAACGCACAAAACCGCCGCGAGGAGCAGGACAAAAATTGCCGCCGCAGGGCAGGCCTGCGTTCTGCGTCTCATGGGGCTGAACCCCCGTGCTTTGAAGTGCAAGCGCCCGCCTTCGCGGGCGAAGATTAAGACTGTTGTTTCTTGGCATTTTGCCCGCGAAAGCGGGGAGTTGCTCTTTAAAGCACGGGGGTTCAGCCCCGTGAACCGAGACTTCCAATGATTTTCAACGCGCAAGAAGCACCTCCGTAGACTTAATCAAAGCCGTCGCCGTGACGCCGGGTTTCAGCCCAAGACGTTCCGCCGACGAGCGCGTGATGACCGACACGATTTCCCGGCCGTTCCCCAAATCTAAGACAACTTCACACAAGATTCCGTCGCCGCTGATTTCGCGCACAACTCCCGTCAAGGCATTGCGGGCGCTGATCTGCACCGAAGACGGCTCCCCATCCCCGCGTTCCAGGGGTGCAGGATCAGGTGTGCCGAGGGCGGCGCGAACAGCGGCGACAGCGGCTTCATCGTACCATCGCCAGCCGCGCCAGTCCCGTTCGGGCGCTGGAATGCGCCCGGACTTCTCCCAGACCGCCAGCGTCTTGGGCGTGATGTGGAGCATTTGCGCTACTTGGGCGCGGCTGAGTTTCACAGACATGGTAGTAGGTAGGCTGGGTAAGTATACCCGATCAATGGCGAAAAAAGACCCGGCACTTTCAGTGCCGGGTTCTTGAGCGCGAGATTTTTAATGCTTAAACGTCCAGTGGCGATTAGCGAAGAAATTCCAGAAAACAACCACGCCGGTTGCTGCCAGCAGCGCACCGTTGAAGAGCAGCGGGCCATATTCATGCTTGCCGGTATTGGTCAGCATGGCGTTGACGATATGGCTGAGTTCTTCTGGATTACCGAGAAGTCCCTGTCCGTGGCTCTTAACGCCCGCGACGATCAGTACCACGATTGTGGTGTTCAGCAGCCACCCAACGATATTGACGAGCAGGAACTGGAGCGACTGCGTGTGCGCGGGCTTGCCCCGCTTCCCTTTGAATGTCCAGTGCCGGTTCCAAAAAAAGCCGTTAAGCACAGAAATAAAGAACGCGACCGTGAGCGCCGGGATCAGCGGCCAGCCCAGCTTGTAGTGCAGCAAGTTGGACAAGCCAAAGTTGATGGCTGAGTTGCTTGCGCCGACAATTGCGAACTTAACGAACTGCCGCAGGCTCTGATTTTGGGTCAGCGTGGTTGTTTTCTCTGGAGCGATCATTAAGCTGGAACTGCTTCTTTTTCCGCGAATTGATGGTTGGACGAGACGGCAGACGGTTTCACCGAGGGCTTGGCGGACATGCGTCCAATGCTGTGGTACTCAAAACCCAGCCGACGCAGACGCTCCGGGTCGTAGAGGTTGCGTCCGTCTAAAATCAAGGGGCGCTGCATCAGGCCGGAAATGCGCTCAAAGTTTAAATTTTTGAACTCGTTCCACTCGGTCACAATCACAAGCGCGTCGGCATCGGTGGCGACTTCGTAGGCATTCGCACCGTAGGTGATCTGCGGGAACACTTCTTTGGTGTTTTCAATGGCAATCGGGTCGTAGGCTTTGACGGTTGCGCCGGAGGCCAGCAGGTCGGCGATCACATCCAAAGATTTGGCTTCGCGCATGTCGTCGGTGTTGGCCTTGAAGGCCAGCCCCAAAATGCCGACGGTCTTGCCTTTCAGATCGTCGCCGCCCAGCGCGTCGTGGATTTTCTGGATAAAGCGCTTCGGCTGCTGCTCGTTGGTTTCAATGGTGGCGGCCAGCAGGGGAAACTCGCAGCCGTAGCTTTGCGCCGTATGCAGGAGGGAGCGGGTATCTTTTGGGAAGCACGACCCGCCGTAACCCAGGCCGGCGTTGAGAAACGCCTGGCCGATGCGGGCATCGAGGCCCATGCCTTTGACCACTTGGGTGACATCCGCGCCGGTTTCCTCGCAGATGTTGGCGATGGCGTTGGCGAACGAAATTTTAGTGGCAAGGAACGCATTGGATGCATATTTGATCATCTCGGCTGAGGCCACGTCAACCACAATCATCGGGCGCTCCAGCGGCGCGTACAGCTCCAAAAGCCGCATGGCGACGATTTTGGATGGGGCGCCGATGACAATTCGGTCGGGAACAAGCGTGTCGGTGATGGCCGAGCCTTCGCGCAGGAACTCAGGGTTTGAGACAACGTCAAAGTCCACGGCGCGGCGCTTGTTGGTTTCAATGACTTCGCGGACGAAATCTCCCGTGCCGACGGGAACGGTGCTTTTGTTGACAATGACCTTGTAGCGGTTCAGCGCCCGCGCAATGCCCTTCGCGGCGTCTTCCACATAATCCAGGTTGGTGGAGCCATCTTCGCGGGGGGGGGTGCCGACGGCGATAAAGACAATTTCCGCCTTCTGCACGGCGCTGTCTAGGTCGGTGGTGAACTCCAAGCGGCCGTCGCCGACATTGCGGGCGACCATTTCTTCCAGGCCCGGCTCGTAGATCGGCATGATGCCCTGGTTGAGGCCGTCAATCTTGGACGCCAGCTTATCTACGCAGACAACGTCGTTGCCCATGTCCGCAAAGACGACGCCTGTAACCAGCCCGACATACCCTGTTCCAATGACGCAGATATTCATCTGTAACTTAGCTCCTTAAAGTTTTGTACTCTTCCGAATTAAATTTGCTGTAACTGATACCAATGCAAAGTTCGTGCCAACCCGTCTTCTAACGTCGTTTTCGGCGAAAAATCCAGCATTTTCGCGGCGGCGCGGATGTCGGCGCGGGAGTCTCGGATGTCCCCGGCCCGCGCCGGGAGGCGGTCCAGGGCAAGCACGCGGCCTGTTTGGGCGGCCAGCTTCTCTAGAATCTGGTTGAGTGAAGCGCTGCGCCCGCTGCCGATATTGAAGGAGCGGCCCAGGGCGTCCGACCCGGCTGCCGCCGCGTGAAGATTGGCCTCCACAATGTCGCCTACAAACACAAAGTCGCGCGACTGCTCGCCGTCGCCGTAGACCGTCGCCTTCTCGTTTCGCAGGATCGCCGTGATGAACTTCGGGATGACGGCAGCGTAAGCGCCGTTCGGGTCCTGATCCGGGCCGTAAGCATTAAAGTAGCGCAGGCTGACTGTCTGTACGCCGTGCAGCAAAAAATAGTTGCGGCACAAATACTCTCCGGCCAGCTTGGAGGAGGCATAGGGCGAAAGCGGGTCGGTCGGCGAGCTTTCCGACTTTTCCGCGTCCGGCGTGTCCCCGTAAACCGCGCAGGAGGACGCAAGAACAAAGCGCGGCACGGTTTGCGCGGCGCGGGCTGCTTCCAGCAGATTAACCAAGCCGCCCAAGTTGACGGCCACGCATGCTGCCGGGTCTTCAATGGACTGCGGCACGGACACTTCCGCCGCGTGATGAAACACACAGTCGGCATCCCGAAGCGCCTGCCGGCAGACGCCCGCGTCCCGAATGTCCCCCGTGATTACTTCCACGCCCGGCATCCCCGCCAGCCTGACCGCCCGGCGCTGCGAGGCGGCACTCGCCAGGCTGTCCAGAATGCGGACTAGATGCCCGTCCCGCGCCAGCCGGACCGCGAGGTGCGA
>CAXUBO010000006.1:0-21510 GCA_964249345.1 uncultured Armatimonadales bacterium
AGACGGCCCCGGCCAGCACTAACGCCACTCCCATCTCGAACGGCTCCGTCGCTGCCGCGACTCAGTGACGCGGCCGTAAGCCGGAGCATCTGAAAACACTTGGAGCAGGGCAGCTTTGCCCTGCTTTACTTATGCAAGGAGACACCCATGACACCCCCCCAGCAGCAGGACCCGAAAGAGCAGTATCCCAAGCCGCCGTTTAATGAGCCGACGCAGACTCCGCCCGGCTCAGAAAAGCAGATGCACACCCAGCCCGACTACGGCGAAAACAGCTACGTCGGCAGCGGCAGGCTGGAAGGCCGGGCCGCGATTGTGACCGGCGCCGACTCCGGCATTGGCCGGGCCGTCGCGCTGGCCTTCGCCCGCGAAGGCGCGGACGTGCTGATTTCCTATTTAAACGAAGACGAAGACGCGCAGGAAACCGTGCGCCTGGTGCACAGCGCGGGCCGGCGAGCGATTGCCGTTCCCGGCGACATCACGCAGGAAGCGCACTGCCAGGCATTAGTAGAGCAGGCGCAGTCGGAGTTCGGGCATCTGGACATCTTGGTCAACAATGCGGCGTTCCAGATGCCGCGCCAAAAGATCACCGAAGTGCCGTCCGATGAATGGGACCACACGTTTAGGACGAACATCTACGCCATGTTCTATCTCTGCAAGGCCGCGCTGCCGATCATGCGTCCCGGCGGCGCGATTATCAACACGGCGTCCATTGAAGCCTACCAGCCGGATGCCATGCTGCTGGCGTATGCGACCACGAAAGGCGCAATTGCAAACTTCACCAAAGCCCTGGCCGAAGAAGCGATTGAAAGCGGCATCCGTGTCAACGCCGTCGCACCCGGCCCGGTTTGGACCCCGCTGATCCCGTCCACCATGCCGGAAGAGCAGGTTAAGACATTCGGTCAGCAGACGCTACTGAAGCGCCCCGCCCAGCCGGCGGAGCTTGCCCCGCTGTATGCGTTTCTAGCGTCCCAGGAAGCCAGCTACATCACCGGGATGATCTACGGCATCACCGGCGGCGACCCGATTGCGTAAGAGACCTCACCCCGCCGCTTCGCGTCGACCCTCTCCTTGCTAAGGAGAGGGTAGTCACTTGTGGCCGAGTGAGGTTTTCTTCGCCACTCGCTTCTTCAGAAGCCGCATCTTTCCCTCCCTTTTCAGGTACACTCTTTCCAAACGGCAACGGCGCTGTCCAACACACGAACAGGAAAGAACATTCGTTGAGTACAGTCACCCTTTCCGGCGAAACTGCCGCGCCCGCCGCGCACAAAGCCGATCTTTACCGAGTTGTTGTTCTGGCAGTCCTTGCCGCCACTCTCGGCGTTTTTATTGTCGCGTTTACTAGCGAAAAACTGCTGTTTTTGTATAAGGAGCAGCTTCATTTATCGCCAGGCGGCGTTGGAACACTCGGTATTATTGCGGGTATTCCTTCGTATTTGCAGCCCTTTATGGGTGCTTTCTCCGACCTTAATCCGCTTTTTGGCTACCACCGGCGCTCGTATTTCGTGCTGGGCGGGGTAATCGGCGCTCTTGGCTATCTATTTTTGGCCTTGCAAGCACACTACGTTTACGGGGCTGTCGTGGCGCTGGTTACGGTTGCCGCCGCCGGCGGCATCATGGTGAACGTCGTTTTCAATGCCGTGCTGGTCGTGGTCGGCAATGCAACTGGAACATTTGGGCGGCTGCAAACGCTTCTGTACTTTATTTCCTACGGCTGGGTGCTGGTGTATACCGGCCATCTGACCGGCCATGTGACCCAAACTTGGAGTTACCAACTTGCGTTTGAATGCGCGGCGGCGTTTTCGCTGGCCGGCGTGCTGCTGGTCTTTCTGATCCCGGAGAGGCGGACAGGGCAGGGGCCGTCGGTCGCGCCGGAAGACCTGCTGGCGCGAAATGCCGCCCGGCAGGAAGAGCGGCAGAAGTCGCTGGCGATTTTGCGCTCCGCCGCTGCCTCTCCGGGGCTGTGGGTGCTGGTGGTCTTTATCTTCTACCTCATTGTGACGCCAGGAACTAACACGGCACAGGTCTACTATGAGACAGATGCCCTGCACTTGTCCAAGCAGTTCATTGGCGACCTCCGAAGCTGGACAGCGGCAGGTGTTCTCGCGGCCCTGGCGCTTTACGGCGCGGCGTCAAGCCGGGTGTCGGCGCGGGCGCTGGTTTTTGGGGCGTGGCTGATGGACTGCGCGGCGTACCTGCTGCTCTTAAACATTCACAACGCGCCGTCTGCCGAATGGGTCTCGCTGCTGGTGGCTGCAAGCGGCACAATTTATGGGCTGTGCTTGTATACGCTGGCGGGACGCGCCTGCCCGGTGGGCGCGGAAGGGGCGGTTTACGGCCTGGTTTTGTCGGCCATTGCGCTGGGCGGAACCCTGGGCGACAAGCTGGGCGGCACGCTGTATGATATGTTCGGTCCCGCCAGTCACCACTCCGTCACACACGGATGGACTACGATGCTTTGGTTTGGCTTCGGCTTTACGGTCATCGCGGCAGGACTGATCCCGTTCCTGCCGGCCTGGGCCAGAAGCGGCGAGCGCCTGAACGCAGTGGCGGAACCCGCCCTGTAACTTGTTACGGGGCGAGTTTTCGGGTATCCTAAACCTACAAAGGAGTGCCCTTGAATGAAAACACGCACGTTAGGGAAATTAGCCGTCGCGGAAATCGGCCTCGGCTGCATGGGCATGAGCGAGTTCTACGGGCCGGGCGACGAAGAAGAGTCCCTCAAAACAATCCATCTGGCGCTGGAGCTGGGCGTCAACTTTTTAGACACCGCCGACATGTACGGGCCGTTCACCAACGAAAAGCTGGTCGGCAAGGCCATCGCGGGCAGGCGGGATGACGTGGTGCTTGCCACCAAGTTCGGCAATGTGCGCGGCGAGGACGGCAGCTTTCAAGGCGTCAGCGGCACGCCGGAGTATGTCCGCAGGTCTTGCGACGCGAGTTTAGCACGTTTGGGCGTTGACGTCATTGATTTGTACTACCAGCACCGGGTAGACAAGACCGTGCCGATTGAAGACACCGTCGGCGCCATGGCGGAGCTGGTTCAGCAGGGTAAAGTCAAGCATCTGGGCTTGTCGGAAGCGTCAGCGGCGACGATCCGCCGCGCCCATGCCGTGCATCCCATCTCGGCTCTGCAAAGCGAATACTCGCTTTGGTCGCGCGATCCCGAAGGCGAGGTTTTAGACACGCTGCACGAGCTTGGCATCGGGTTTGTCCCGTATAGCCCCCTCGGACGCGGCTTTCTGACCGGCCAGTTCCAAAAGCCCGAAGACATTCCCGAAGGCGATTACCGGCGCAATGCGCCGCGTTTCCAGGGCGAGAACTTCACGCAAAATCTCAAATTAGTGGATGCCGTCAAAAAAATGGCTGCGGCGAAAGGCATTACGCCCGGCCAGCTTGCGCTGGCCTGGGTGCTGGCGCAGGGAGCGGACTTTGTGCCGATCCCCGGCACCAAGCGAACTTCTTACCTGCGCGAGAACATTGGCGCGGCTGACGTGGAATTGTCTGTGGACGAGCTAAAGCGGCTGGATGAGATAGCGCCGAAGGATGTCGCCGCCGGGGAGCGTTACGCCAGCATGGCGACGATTGATCGGTAGGATGTCAGACGACGTGCGAAAAAGCAAACAATTCTGGCAGGCGTTCGTGCGCGGCGCGTTCTGGCTGGCGTTCAAGACCCTGCGGCATGTGCCGTGGAAACCGGCGCTGGCCTGGGGAACGGCGATGGGAACGCTAGGCTACCACCTGTCAGGCCGCTTCCGAGCCGTGGCCGATAAAAACCTCAAAATCGCTTACGGCGACGCGATGACGGAGCGCGAGCGGCAGGCGCTGATTAAGCGCGTGTTCCAGCAGTTCGCCCGCGCGTCTTTGGTCGAGTTCCTGAAAGGCGCTCACTTTACGAAAGAAGACACGGCGCACTGGGTCCAGGTGGATTCGTATGCGCCGGCGTATGACCTGCTGGCGCGGGGCAAAGGCGTTATTGTCGTCTCCGCCCACCTCGGCAACTGGGAATGGCTGACAAAACGCGCGGCGATGGAAGGCTTTTCGGTGAAAGTCGTGGCGCGTCAAAGTGAGGACGAGAAGTTCAACGCGCTGACCGATTTGGTGCGCGGCGAGAACGGCTACACGGTGCATCCGCGCGGCGACTCGCCCCGCGCTTTGTTGAAGCAGCTTCGTGACAACAAAATTGTCGCGATTGTGCCGGATCAAAAGTCGGAAGACGTGTTCGTGCCGTTCTTCGGCAAGCTGGCCGGAACTGTGGCCGGCCCGGCGGTGCTGGCCTTAAAGACCGGCGCGGCGATCCTGCCGATGTTCTGCCCGCGTCAGCCGGACGGCACCTACAAGACCGTGTTTTATCCCGCAATTCTCCCGCAGCCGACGGGCGATACCGAAGCCGACATCAAAAAAATTATGACCGAGATTACAGCGGCCATTGAAGACATTGTCCGGCAGTACCCGGACCAGTGGCTTTGGCTCCATGACCGCTGGCGCGTCCCGCCTCCCGAACGCATTTCCGAAAGCCTTCATGCCGAACTTTCTGCCGCCGCTCGCTAATTTATTTGCTGGTGATGTTCAGCGCCTGCTTGTCGTCAAAACCAGCTCCCTTGGCGATGTGATCCACGCCCTTCCTATCGTGCAGGCCATCAAAGAAGCCGCGCCGCATCTGACGCTCGGCTGGGTCGTTCGCCGCCGCTGCGCCGATATTCTGCGCGGCAACCCCTACATAGACAATCTTTATGTTCTGCCTGATAAGCCCTCTCTTCGGGAGCTTTACCAGTTGCGCCGCGAGCTGCACTCAGCGCAGTATGACATGGCTTTAGACATGCAGGGGCTGGGGCTGAGCGGCCTGGTCACGCGCCTGTCCGGCGCTCCGGTGCGGGTCGGGTGGGACCGCAACCGGGAAGGCAACGCGCTTTTTCTGACGCATCCCCTTGTCCCCGGCAAGGGGCGGCAGGCGCACGAAGTAGACTTGCTGTATGGCTTCGCCGACGCTTTAGGCGTTCACATTCCCCATCCTGAGTTTACGGCGCAGCCCTATTTGGCGGCGGACGGCGCGGCATCGGCAGAAAACCGGCTGGCGGGCCTGCCGCATCCGCGCATTGCGCTGAACGTCGGGGCGTCGCGGGCGTACAAGCGCTGGCCGGTGAAGAATTGGCAGGAAGTCGCGCTGTCACTGGTGCAGTCGGGCCGGAGCATTGTCTTTGTCGGCGACAAAAACGACGCTGCAAGCGTCGCCCAAATCACCCCTGCGCTGAACAGCGGCTATGTGGACTTGTCGTATGTGGACTTGTCGTATGTGGACTTGTCGGGCAAAACGACCCTGCGTGAGCTGGCGTCCGTGCTGGCGGCGTGTGACCTGCTGGCCAGCGGCGACTCCGGCCCGATGCACCTCGCCGTTGCCGTCGGCACTCCGGTTGTCGCCCTCTTCGGCGCGACCCATCCCGCGCGGCACGGGCCGTATGGCACGCGGAACATAGTCCTGCACGATCCTATGCCCGGCACAATCGTTCCCGGCAAGCGTCCGACCGAAGCCGAAGGCGCGGCCTGCATGGCGCGGATTACGCCGCAGATGGTGGTGGAAGCGGTGACCGACTACCTTGCTCCGTAACAGGTGATTTCGCAGGGTCCTTCCTAAAGGAAGGACCACAGCGAATCGGTGCGGTAGGTCCATTTTCAGGTATACTTATCCTAACAATGCGAAAGTTTCTCGTCGTCAATATGAACTACATGGGCGATGCACTGCTCACGACGCCGGCGATAGCGGCGCTCCGCGCAGCGTACCCCGACGCGCAGATTGATACGGTGGTGGGGGCCGGGACCGCCGCTGAAGTGCTGCACGGCAACCCTGACCTCAACCGGATTATCGCCCGCACGGCGCGGGGCGGCGCGAGCCGCCTGATGCAGATTTTCCGCCTGCTGCGCGAAGGCCGCTACACCGATGCGATTATTCTGCCGCCACTGCCGGGCTATGCGTTTGCCGCTTGGCTGGCACGGACCCCGCGCCGGGTGGGGCTGGCCGGGCGCGGCATGAACCATTTCCTGACGACGCTGCGCCGGACGCAGGCCGCCCACATGGCTGATGCCATGCTGGACACGATGCCGCTGCCTCCTGACCCAAGTCCACGGCGGCTAGTGGTCACGGTAGACCCGGCTGCGGAAGACGCGGCAGCCCGGCTGCTGGCAGGGCAGGGCATCATGCCGGACACGCCGGTTATCGCCGTCAATGTCGGCGCAACCCGGCCCCAAAAACGCTGGTTTGCTGAGTCGTTTGCCCGAACGCTGGATGGACTTTCCGATATTCCCGTCGTTCTGGTCGGTGCGGGGATCGCCGACACGGCGACGGCGGCGGATATTCTCAGCCGCACCCAAAAAGCCGCGCCGATCAATCTTGTCGGAAAAACAGAAGTGAAAACGCTGGCGGCGGTGCTGAAACGGTGCGATCTTCTGATCAGCGGCGACTCCGGGCCGATGCACCTGGCAACCGCTGTGGGAACCCCCTGCGTCGCGCTGTTCGGCTCGACCGATCCGTCTGTCACCGGCCCGTTTGATAATCTCTCGGAAGCGATTTACAAAGATTTAAGCTGCTCACCCTGCGGCAACCACCCGACCTGTAACGGGCGCTATGACTGCCTGCGTGAGATCACGCCGGAAGAAGTGGTACTGGCGACCCGCCGCCTGCTTCGCGCCCGGCGCGGCGGCCTGACCCCGCTGCCGCAGGCCTCCGAGCAGCTTGCCGCGTCCGTCACTGCACATCACAAGGAACATTACGAAGAACATCACGAGGAACATCATCAGAACGCTGTCCAGCGCATTCTCATTGCGACCAAGTTTCGGTTCATCGGCGACACGCTGCTGGCGACGCCGATCTTTCGGGCTGTCCGCGCTCAGTGGCCGGACGCGCACATTGCTCTCCTGACCGGCAAGAATGCGCGGGTGCTGCTGCAAAATAATCCCTACCTGGATGAAATCTGGGAGTTTGATCCGTACAAGTCCGACAAAGGCTGGAAAGCCTATTTGCAGCTTGTCCAGCGCATCCGTATCGGCAAGTTTGACCTGTGTTTGGCTCTCAATCGGTCGTTCCATTCAGCGCTGACCTCGTGGCTCGGCGGCATTGGAACCCGCGCGGGCTTCCGATCGGAAGGGCGCGGCCCGCTCCTCAACTGCCAAGTGGATTACGACCGGGAAAAAAGCGAGATCGCCTGCTACTTTGATGTCCTGCGGGCCGTCGCCCCGGACGCTGCCGTGAGTCCGGCGCTTGAACTTTGGATCAGCGCCGACGAAACTGCGCGGGCGCAGGAGCGTCTTTGGGAAGCCTGGGGCGAGCGGGTGCCGCGCGAGCGTCTGGTCGGCATTCAGCCGGGGGCCAGCCAGCCGCGAAAGCGGTGGAGCGCGTCCGGCTTTGCCCAGGTCGCCGACAGCCTGGCCCGCGCAAACCCGGACCTGCGCCTCGCCATTATCGGCGGGCCGGACGAGCAGGATGCCACTGAAGAAATGCTATCTCAGTGCGGCCCGAAAACGCGGGCGCAGGTGGTCTCGTTCGCGGGAGCCTGCGATCTGCGCGGCTCTTTAGCCTTGGTCTCGCAGCTTGGCCTGTTTCTCGGCAACGACACGGCAATCATGCACTCCGCCGTCGCGCTCGGCGTCCCAACCGTCGCGCTGTTCGGGCCGACCAATCCGCGCAAGTGGGGCAACTACGGCCCCTGCCACCGGGTCTTGGAGTCTCCCGACGGCACAATGGCGTCCATCCCGCCGGGCGAAGTCCAAGCCGCCGCTGAGGCTTTGCTGTCTCAGGGTTCCCTTGCGCCCACAGGCTGAAATCCGGTACAATTCTGCTGCCGCCCAAAGCCGCGAACACGAAACGGCAAGAATGCCCCCGGCGGCTGATGGTAGTGACGGTAAAATGGTTGTTGGGCTGCTCGACGTGATCGAATGCGCAATTCAAACGGGTTCAATGCAAATGATTAATGGTTCCAATGTAAAACAGTATGTTGACAACATTCCATATCCTTTTGCCGCAAGCGCCTCCGACGACAAAGCTAACGCGGAGTATTTGATGCAAGGTATAAACATTCTCTGTCTGAAAAAAGGCATTCAACCACCAATGGATTTTGTGGCATTTATAGGTTGTGAGCGTTTTCTTCGTGACCGAAGCCCTGATATTCAGTGGACGGAGTACGTTCGGTATCTACAGGAGGAACTGTCCCGTATATCGCAAGTTAGAACCAAGAGCAACAGTGCTGATTTAAGACAGTATTTATTAGAAGAAGCGCGTGTCAGTAGGGATGAGTAGTCAGGATATTTTAAGATGAGTGTAAGCTCATTCGGTAACAAATGGCTCATTACATACTGAAGGAGAAAATAATGACTGTCAAATGGGAAGAATTGGAACAGTTAAATGGGTATGGCGAGTTGCATCGGGCTAAAGTACCAGGGGGATGGTTGGTTCGGCAACTTGTTGACTACAAGGTCAAAAACCAAGATGAAGACATCAATGACTTCAGCATATCCATTACTTTTTGTCCAGACCCAAAACACGAATGGGATGGGTCGTCAGCATAACTGCTAGACGATCCAATGAGGTGTTGCACCGGACATCGCCTACCATCTTCCCTGCGTCATGGGTTGGCTTTGCGGGCAGGCGTCGCCGGAGGGCTTTGGCATTGGGTTGTCGCACAAGGGCTTATGCGTGTCGGCAGCCGCCTCTTTTGCTGGTTTGTCTGCTATAATTGTTTCATGCAGTTCGAGTGGGATGAAAGCAAACGTGAAAGCAACATTGCCAAGCACGGGATTGACTTTGCCGATGCCGTGCGCCTCTTTTCAGCACCCATGCGAACGATTTTAGATCTGCGGCAGGATTACGGCGAGGAGCGGTTCATCGGATTGGGGCTGCTCGATAACCGCGTCGTCGCTATTGCCTTCACTGAGCCGGAAGACAACACTGTCCGGGTTATTTCCATGCGAAGAGCGTTGGCACACGAGAAAAAGCAATATGAGCAGTACATTAGGCAGTTCTTTGGTCACGGAACCTGATGCGAAGCCGCTGACCCGCTCGCGCACGGACTGGGAGCGGGTGGATGCGCTTGCGGAAGAAGAGATAGATACGTCGGAAATCCCGCCGCTGACTGAAGCCGACTTTGCGCGTTCTCAGTGGCGTTTTCCTGCCGCCAAGTTCGGCACAATGAGCAGTACGCCGCATGTAACGGTGGAAGTCCCTGTGGATGAAGATGTTTTGGCCTGGTTCCAATCGCAGGGGCAGGATTATCCTCAGCGCATCCGGGCCGCGCTGCGCTTGTATGCCGAGGCGCATCAGGCAGCGGCATGATTGCTTTATGATAAGTCCTGCGAAAAGTTTCCGGCGTGCGTTGTTTATCCGGTTCGGCGGCATGGGGGACATTCTGCTGGCGACGCCTTCGGTGCGGGCGGTGCGGGCGGCGTTTCCCGGCATTGCCATTGACTTTGTGGTCGGCGGCGGCATGACGGACGCGCTGACGGGGCATCCCGATGTGCGCGACATTTTGACGTTTGACAAGCGCGGCGTGGACTCGCGCCTGGACCATTTTCTGCCGTTTTTAGCCCAAATCGCCCGGCGGCGTTATGATTTAGTTGTTAACCTGCACCCAAGCGCAAAATCGTACTTGATGGCGGCGGCAAGCGGGGCGAAGACGAAGCTGACATTTGAAAAACGCATGGAAGTCCGGGCCGACACGGGGCGCGTCGCTCATGCGGTAGACGATTTCGCCAAAGAACTGCTGCCGCTGGGCATTGGGCCGCTCACGGACCGCTCGCTGGACTTCTTTGTTCCCGATGCAGCGCACAAGCGCGTGAAGGCGCTTCTGGCGGAGCTGGGCGTCTCGGCAGGCGATAAGCTGCTGGTGATTAACCCGGCGGCGTCGCGCCCCTTGAACCGCTGGCCGCTGACGCGGTTCGGGGAAGTCGCGGCGTACTGGGCCGGCCAGCCGGGCGTCCAAGTCGCTTTGACCGGTGCGCCGCCGACATTCAAGACGGTGATGGACGGGCTGGACGAAGTGAGTCTCGCGCGGGAAGCGGCGGCGTTTGACCCGCGCATCCTGAACCTCGCCGGGCAGCTCTCCGTCAAAGAGTTTGGGGCGCTGCTGGCCCGCGCCGATACGCTCTTGACCTGCGACACCGGCCCGATGCACATTGGGGCGGCGCTTAGAACCCCTTTAGTGGTGCTGTCCGGCGCGGCGGACCCGGACCGGACGGGTCCGCTGACCGAAAGTACGGTGCTGATAGACCGCACACTACCCTGCGTTCCCTGCCGGGACCGCATCTGCCGCCGGGGCGACATGCGGTGCATGAGCAATTTAAGCGTCGCCCATGTCATCGCGGCAGTCGGGGAGCGCTTAGGCCGAAGGAAAACAAGCCGTGGCATTGTCCTGCCCGTCGCCAACGGATAAAAGCGAGTGGATAAAATCGAAAGTGCGAGTGAACTGGCAAAGATTGCGGCACGACGGCAGGCGGCAGGGGAGCGGCTGGTGCTGACCAACGGCGTCTTTGACCTGCTGCATGTCGGCCATGCGCGGTATTTGGCGGAAGCGCGGGCGCTGGGCGACGCGCTGATTGTCGCGGTCAACTCCAACGAATCCGTGCGCGGCTTTAAGGGCCCGCTGCGCCCGATTGTGCCGCTGGATGAACGGATGGAGATGCTGGCGTCGCTTGCCTGCGTGGATTACGTCACGCCCTTTGAGACCCGCACGCCTGTCCCGTTAATACAGCAGGTCCGGCCGTCAATCTACGCCAAAGGCGGCGATTACACTGAGGAAGACTTGCCGGAAGCCGAAGTCGTGCGCGGCTACGGCGGCGATGTGCGGATTCTCTCGCTGGTGGCGGGACGCTCCACCACAAACATCATTGCCCGCGTCTGCGCCGCCTACGGCCAGAATGATCAGGAGCGAACGTAAGACATGTCCCTTTCCGTGCTGCAAGTGGCGACCGGCTTTCCGTCCTGGGGCGGGACCGAGCTGCATATTTTAAATCTCTCGGAGCAGCTTCGCCTGCGGGGCTATGATGTCACCGTGGCCTGCCGTCCGGGGCGGTGGGTCGAAGAGCGGGCGACGGCAATGGGCCTGCCGACGGTTCCGATTCGGGTGATGAACCAGCATGACTGGCAGGACTTCGGCCTCCTTCGGAAGTTTCTAAGCGAGCATAAGACGGATGTCCTGCATGTTCACTGGTCATCGGACATTGTCGTGCCGGGCTACGCCGCCCTGCGCGAGCATGTCCCCGTGCGAATTATGTCCCGGCACATGCCGTATCCCTTCAAGAACCGCATCGGCTCGTTTTTATACAGCAAGATTTTGTACACGCGCCTCGTGACGGTTTCCAATTCCGTGCGCGAAACACTGATCAAATGCGGCGTTCCCGGCGACAAAGTGCAGGTCATCCATCACGGAACCAATGTGGAAGCGTTTGCCAAAATCACGGAAGACCGCAAAGACGTTCGGGCCGCGCTCGGCATCCCGGAAGACAGTGTCGCCGTCGGGATTGTCGGGCGCATCGCCCCGGAAAAAGGCCATGCGGTGCTGCTGGAAGCTTTGCAAAAAGTCCATGCGCGTTACCCCATCCATCTCGTGATTGTCGGCAACGGCCCGGACGAAGAACTTATTCGAGACCGTGCCGGGGAGATGGGCCTTTCCGGGCAAGTTTTATTTACGGGGTTTCGGGACGATGTCAACAACGTCATCAACGCTTTGGACGTTGTCGCCGTGCCGTCTACTTGGAATGAGCCGTGTTCGGCGGTCGTGCAGCAGGGCATGGCCCTGTCCAAGCCCGTGATTGGGACACGCGCGGGCGGGACGCCGGAAATGGTCGTGGATGACGGAACCGGCTTCCTCGTGCCGCCCTCGGATTCCGAGGCGCTGGCGGAAGCAATGGCGCGTCTCGCCGGCGATGCGTTCCTGCGGAAGCGTCTGGGCGCGGCCGGCAAAGAGCGCGTCGAAGAGCTGTTCTCGCTGCGCGTGATGACCGACAAAATTGAATCGCTGTATCAGCGCGAATATGAAAACGCACGCGGCGCAATGGCGCTCCAAAAAGCGCTGGCGTCCTGAGCGCGGCTGTCCAACCGATATGGGTTATCCAAAGTTTACCGCGCCGCTGACGCCGTGCAATTTGTCCGTTCAGCGGTGTCCTGTTCCCCAAAAAGCCGCAGTCCGGCGAATTCTTATTGTCCGTCTCGGCTCGCACGGCGACATTCTGATGGCGACGCCGCTGCTGGCCGCCCTGCGCCGCGCGTATCCTCATGCTTATCTGACCTGGATTGTGGAGCAGAGCGCCGCCGACTCGCTTGCCGCGAACCCATACTTAGATGAGCTGCTGGTGTGGGACAGCAATTTCTGGCGCGGCATGATGCGGGCGCACGGCCTAAAGATACTAACCCCCAAGCGGTTCCTCGGCCTGCCCTGGCTGTTTCAGGCCCTCCGAATGACCGCGCAGCTTCGGGGACGCCGTTACGACACGCTGATTTCCTTGCAGCCGGAGGAATGGCCGACCCTGCTTCCCGGCACCGGCGCGGCGACAACAATCGGCGTTTTTGATACGTTCCGGCAGTTCAGCGGTGCAAAAGAAACCAGCCCCTACGCTTCACGCTACACCATCGCCTATACTTATGACGACCTGCCGGAGCATCGCACTGACCAGTACCTGCTGCCGCTCCAGGCCCTGGGCCTGCCGCCTCCCGGCGATAAACAGATGACACTCGGCTTTACGGCGGAAGATGCCGAGGCCGCAGACGACTTGCTGAAACAGCAGGGATACAAGAAAGATCAGCCGCTTGTGGTGCTGGCCCCGATGACGACTTGGGAGTCGCGCAATTGGCCCGCAGGCCGCTATGTCGAGATCGGGGACGCGCTGGCGGCGCAGGGAAAGCGCGTCGTCCTGATTTCCAGTCCCAGCCCAAAAGAACGCGAAGCCGTGAGCGCAATCGCCGCCGGGATGCAGACGCCGCCCCTGCTTGCGCTGGGGTCGCTGACATTTCGGCAAATGGCCGCGCTGCTGGCCCGCGCGTCGCTTGTCATCAGCGGCGATACCGGGCCAATGCACGTCGCCGCTGCTGTCGGCACGCCGTACCTGGCGCTGTTCGGCCCGACTCCGGTTCTGGGCCGCGCACCATTAGCCGGGCGGGGACAATCACTCGCTCATGCCGTACCGTGCGGCCCGTGCGACAAAGAGTTCTGCAATCAATCCGGCGAAAACATCCTGCGATGCCTCAAGCTGATCTCGGTCGAGGAAGCGCAGGCGGCAGCGGAGCGGCTGCTTGGGGCGGCGGCATGAAGCGCGTTCTTGTAATCAAGCTGTGGGCGCTGGGGGATTTGCTGATGGCGACGCCGGTCGTTTCCGCCCTGCGGGCGCAGTACCCCGGCATTCACATTGCCTGGATGGCGGACAATCTGAACGCCAATTTATTGGAAGGGCAGCCGGGGATTGAGGAAGTCGTTCGTATTGACTCCGGGTTCTGGCGGCGCAAGTTTCGCAAAGGCAACCTGGCGGGGTGGCTTAAGGAAGCGCGGTTCTGGCAGCGGACCCTGAAAGAAAGGCGCTTTGATGCCGTCATCAACTGCCATCCCGATTTGTGGTGGACAGCAATTTTGTGCCAAGCGCCGGTGCGCGTCGGCTTGTTCCATGCGCCGAAGCCTTCTCTTCTGCGCCGTTTCTACACGGCCCCGATTGCGAAGCCAAAAAATGTCCACAACACGGATTACTACCTAGAAGGCGTTAAAGCACTGGGCCTGCCGGGGCCGTTTGATCGGCACATGACGTTCCTCGTGCTGCCGGACGCCCAAATGCAGGCGGCGGCATTTCTGGCGGCGTCCCAGGGCTACGACCCAGAAAAGCCGCTGATGGTGCTGCATCCCGGCACAAGCCAGGAGCCGAAATCGTGGCTGCCTGAGAACTTTGCCGCCGTCTGTGCCGCGCTGTCGCCCCGCTTCAACGTCGTGCTGACGGGCAGCCCGAAAGAAGCGGCGCTGGCCGAAAAGATTTGTGCGCTCCTGCCGCCGGGAACGCGCCCGCCGCTTGTCGCCGCCGGACGCTTTGGGGATGCCGGCGTGCTGGCGGCGCTGATTGGGCAGGCAGCCGCGATTGTCACGGGTGATACGCTGGCGCTGCACCTGGCGTCGGCGCTGGAAACGCCGCTGGTCGGCATCTACGGCGGCTCTCGGCCCGGCGACAACGCGCCCTTGTTCGGCCCTCATGCCTTGCTGTTTGACGATGCCGTTCCTTGTGCGCCCTGCTACAAAGAGCGCTGCCCCCTGCGCGGCGCGGAGCATCTGCGCTGCCAGCGGGCGGTGACGCCGGGGCAAGTGCTGGACGCGCTGGAAACGCTGATGAGACCCGGCCTTGAAAGGCCGGGCTAAAAGTTTACAAAAGCCCTACGGGCTTGAAGATATTCCCAGCCCCGGAGGGGCTTCGTAGTTTGTTAGCCCGGCCTTTCAAGGCCGGGTCTGAGAAAGAAGACCTATGCAAAACGTAATCCTGCCTGGCTATCCCAGTCACGTCATCGGCGACGGCAATCCATTAGCGGTCATTGCCGGGCCGTGCGTCATTGAAAGCTTGGACTTGTGCCGCGAAGTGGCGGCGGAAGCGAAGGCCGCCTGCGCGGCGCTTGGCCTGCCGTACATCTTTAAAGCCTCGTTTGACAAGGCCAACCGCACGTCGTCAGGCTCGTTCCGGGGCGAGGGCCTCGCCAAAGGCTTGGAAGTGCTTGCGGCGATTAAATCTGAGTTCGGCGTTCCGGTGCTGACCGATGTGCATGAAACATGGCAGATTGGGCCGGTCTCGGAAGTGGTGGACGTGCTGCAAATCCCGGCGTTTCTGTCCCGCCAAACCGACCTGCTGCTGGCGGCAGGCGAAAGCGGGCGCGTGGTCAATGTTAAAAAAGGCCAGTTTCTGGCCCCGTGGGACATGAAAAACGTCGTGGAGAAAATCACAGGAACCGGCAACAAAAACTTACTTTTGACCGAGCGCGGTGCAAGCTTTGGCTACAACACATTGGTTGTAGACATGCGCTCGCTGCCGATCCTGCGTGCTTTAGGCTGCCCGGTGGTCTTTGATGCGACCCATTCGGTCCAGCAGCCGGGAGGACAGGGAACGACCAGTGGCGGCCAGCGCGAATTCATTCCGGCGCTGCTCCGCGCCGCTGTCGCCGCCGGTGTGGACGCGCTGTTTTTGGAAGTCCATCCCCATCCCTCTGAGGCCCTCTCCGACGCCGCAACCATGCTGCCCTTGTTCCAGCTTCGTCCCCTGCTGACCACGGCAAAGGCCATCGACGACGTAATAAAACCCGGCTTGTAGGGGCGAAGACAAGCTTCGCCCCTACGGGTCCATTCTGATCCGTACCCGCCGCCCGTCCAGCGACAGCCGGCCTTCGGCGAAAAGGGCGACGGCGCGAGGGTAGGCGTCATGTTCGGCGGCAAGAACGCGGGCGGCCAGCGTTTCCGCCGTGTCGTTTTCTTCCACAGGAACTACCGACTGCCAAATGATCGGGCCGGTATCGTAAGATTCATCCACGAAATGCACGGTGCAGCCGGAAACTTTCGCGCCGTAATCCAGCACGGCTTGATGGGTGTGGAGGCCGTACATGCCCGCGCCGCCGAACGCCGGCAGCAGGGCGGCATGAATGTTCATCATGCGCCCCGAATACATGGCAACAACGCTGTCCGGAACTTTTCGCATATAACCTGCCAGGCAGATAAGGTCAGCGCGGGCATCGGCAAGCGCCGACAGCAGCGCTTCGGCGTAAGCGGGTTCCGGCAGCCTGGACGAAATGCTTTGCGTCGTCAGGCCCATCTCGCGGGCGCGGGCCAGGGCCGGAGAGTCGGCGTAGTTGCCGAGGACAACGGCGACGGTGCCGAAAATTTGGCCGGACGCGCAGGCGTCGGCAATGGCCTGCATGTTGCTGCCGCGTCCGCGCCGCCCGGACAAAAGTACCGCAATACGCACGCTCATGCGCCTTTAGTTCGGCACCGGGTGCGGCTTTTCCTGTCTGCGCTGGAACGAGGCTTGACAAATACCGGCAAATCCTTTAAGATAACAGCAGTGCGAGGGGTTTTATGAGCAAAATTTTCCCGTTTCTTCTGGCCCGGCTCCGGGCTGTGCTGATCATTGCCGTGCTTGTCATCGGTCTCTACAGCTATGTCAGCTACAACCACACGCGGCAGGCGGCGCTGGAAACGACGCTGGCGGACGGAACGCTTCCCGAACGCGATGCCGCCGTGCAGGGCTTGGTGCAGAACGGGCGCCTGGTAGACACGCTGATCAACACGCAGGACCCGGATGAAGATGTCACCAGCCCGCACAACCAGCGCAGCCTGCTGATCCGAAAGCACGCCACTGACTCCGTCAACCGCCTGAGCGCAGAAGGGAAGATCACCCCGCCTGATGCGTTTGACACCCTGTTTCTGATCTGCAAAGATGCAGACGCCGATGTGAAAGCGTCCGCCGAGACCGGGCTGACGGCGCTTGGCGGCAAAAGCGATGCCAACTTAAAGGCCGTCGTAGACCGGCTCTCGAACGGCGACCCGGACATTCGCGGTGCGGCGGTGGACGTGCTGGGCAAAATCGGGGGCGCCAAGACGGCCAATTTGGTCAACGGCGTGTTGCCGAACACGGCGTCTCAGGACTCCGCCATCAGCGCCCTGCAAAAAATCGGAGCGCCGTCGGTTCCGCTCGTGGTCGCCCATCTGGAAGACCCGGCGATGCAAGGCGACATCGTGTTTCGTCAGCAGATGGTCGGTGTGCTGGACCAGATCGCCGCGCCGTCCAGCGTGCCGGAGCTCATCAAAATCGCGGAAATGCCCCGCCAGCCGTCAGTCCAGCGCTTGGCCCAAGTCGCTCTCGCCGACACGGTTCTGGCCGCGTATACGTCTGTGCGGACCGACCAAACGGCGCTCCTCGCTGCGAAAGACCCCGCCGCCAAAGCGGCGGCGCAAACGGCGCTTTCCCAGGCAAGCGCCGGACTGGCATCGGTCACGCCCGCAGCCCCGACGCTGCGCGGGGTGCTGGCGGACATGTCCGCCGACAGCGAGTCGCGCTCGCAGGCCGCCCTGGCCCTGGGGCAGAGCGGCAGCCCGTCGTCCGTTGCGGCGCTCGTGACAGGGCTCGGCGATTTTGACGCCCAGGTGCGGGACGCGGCGGAAACCGGCCTTCAGGCGTCCGGCCCAGCCGCCGTCGGGCCATTAACAGCGGCGCTGGCGTCAGGAAGCACCCTCAGCCGCGCTGGGGCGGCGCAGGCGCTCGGCGGGGTCGGCGGTGCGCCCGCAATCGCGGCGCTGGAAAACTCCTTCCATGCGTCCGGGACACCCGCCGCCGTGCGCGAAAGCGCGGTAGTCGGGCTGGGGCGCAGTGGTGATCCGCGCGTCATTCCCGCACTCGTGGCGGCGCTGGGCGACCAGGACGGCACGGTCGCCGGGGCGGCTCAAACCGGGCTTCTGACTCCGGCGCTGGCAAAACCGGCGATCCCGGCGCTGGTTGCTGCCCTGTCCCAGCCGACGCCGGTTCCGTTTAATGCGGCTGAAACTTTGTCGCGGATGGGCGCACTGGCCGAGGCCAGCGCCGTCCCGCTGCTGACGCAGTCCCTCGCTTCGGCAAACGCTCCCGCGCAGACCTGGGCGGCAGTGACGCTCGGCGAGATCGGCAGCAAATCGGCGGCAGTGAGGTCCGCGCTGCAAGGGCTGTCCAAAAGCGCCAACCCGCAGGTGCAGTACGCCGCCTCGCAGTCGCTCTTGAAGATTGCCGGCGGATAAAGATTGCCGGCGGGTAAGGCCAATTCTTAAAACGCGGCTTCTGTGTTGAGCCGGGCATCCATCGCCGTTTGTAACTGGCGGATAAAGGCGGCGCTGCGGCCTAAGTCTCCAAAACCAGCGCGGGACCGGGCGCGGAGCGTTACCCGCGATTGGCCGTGGCCGAGATCAAAGAAATAAACCGTGACATCCTCCGTCAGCAGTTTGAATGAACCGGCGGCGGTCGCTTCCATGATGCCGTCGCCGTCATCGCGCGACACCAGTTTCCATCCGGGAAGCCGCTTGATGGCCTGCTCCGCTGCGGTCATGGCCCGGCTGATCTCCGTGTAATAAACCCGTGACCGCAGGGTGGGGTAGGCGGCGCTTTCGCCGGTCGTGATGTCGCGGACTGTGAAAAGCCGCCGGTTGACCCAGCCCCAGTAAGCCGCAGCCAGCCCTGCGCCCAGCCAAATCCATCCTGCCTGTGTCCTGCTCATGCGTTCTCCTTGCCAATTCTTAGTTGTCCGATACCCCGGTCCAGCGCCGCCAGCAGTGCGTCATGCAGCGCAGGGTTAGACGCGCCTAAGATAGACTGCAAATTCGGCTCCGTCGTGTCCAGCAGCTTTGTTTGGTCCAGCGAGCGTCCGTAAGCGTCGGTCACGACTGCGCCCGCTTCCTGGGCAATCAGCGCGGCGGCGGCGATGTCATACGGGAACAAGCCAATCGGCTTGCCGAAGCCCAAAGCGAAAAATCGTTCACGGGAAGCCGGATAATCGCGCAGAATGCGGTTGCCGATGTCCAGGGATGCCGCAAGCTGCCCGGTCATCAAGCGTGTCAGAGAAAACGCCGTCGAGTTGAACAAAAAACAGCCGCCGGTCATGGAGCTTGCGTCTATAATTTCGCCCAGCGCGAGGCCGATCCATTCAAAGGGCCGGGCGACCACCTCAAACGATAAAGGCGCTTTTCCAAGCTCCGTCACGGGCAGCAGGCGCGGGGCGCGTTCCGAACCGTCCGCGCCTATCCAGTGGGCGCCGCGCCCGCGCTCAGCCCAAAACAAATCGTCCTGCTTGATCTCGCCGATGCAGCCGAAGCGCACATCGCCCAGCGTCGCGTCCGGCGTATAATCCGCCCAGGCGACAGACACGACGCACTGCTCAAAGCCGGCCATCGCCGGGCGCGTCCCGTCAATTGGGTCAATCACCAGCACGGCTTCGGGAGACGAACCGAACTCCCGCAGCCCTTTGTCTTCCGAATAATATGCAATGGACAGCTTCTCGCGCTCAATAAACGAGACAATTGCATCTTCCGCAATTTCATCAATCGCAAACGTCGCATCGCCGGAGGCCGCCGTGCCGGAAATCTCGCGCCCGTGCCACGCGCCGAGATGCGGCCGCACCGTGTCCCGAATATGGCGCGTCATCGCCAAAACAGTCTCTTGAGGTGTCATCGAGTGATGTCCTTCCGCGTCAAATCTTTAAAGGCTAAACGCTCCAGGCTTTCGACCAGGTGGTGCGCCTGCTCCCATGCGAAGTGGCGGGTCAGTGCCGTGGGAACGGCGACGGTGAACATGCCGGCGGCGTGGGCGGCGGCGAGGCCGCGCGGGGAGTCTTCAAATGCCGCGCAGCGCTGCGGCGGGACGCCGAGACGCTCGGCAGCCAGCAGGTAGACATCGGGGGCGGGCTTGGGATGCGCCACTTCGTCAGCCGTTGCGATAGCTTGAAATCGTCCCGCGAGGCCGGTGATGTCTAAAACTCGGTCGACCCAGTCTCGCTCAGAGTTGGAGGCGACGGCGCACGGAATCTGCGCTTCATCTAACGCATCCAGCACTGCCAGAACGCCGGGCATTGGGGTTAGCCTGCCGATGGCATTGTGGTAGAACAAGCGCCGCCGTGCGTCAACGGCGTCCGGGTCGTAGTCCGGCCCCGCCGCTTCTGCCAGCGGCGCGTGCCAATTGTGGCGATCATGGCCTTTGGCGGTGCCGATAGAGTGCGCCCACGTTTCCACCGGCAGGTGCAGGCCATTTTCTTCGTAGATTTCGCGCCAGGCGTCATAGTCCGGCGTTTCGGTGTCGGCCAGCAGGCCGTCGCAGTCAAAAATTGCGCCCAGTAATGTTTGGTGTGTCACAAGCGCATAGTTCGGGAGGAGTTAGGTGTATTCCTGCTATAATGGGGTTATGAGTAGCAAGGATATGAGCAAAGCACGTGGGATTGAAATCCTGCGCTGTGGGGCGAGGCGCCTAGTAACCGCCTTCGCGGGTACAGGAAAGACCGGAACTCGCGTCCTTGTCCGCGAAGGCGGACATTGGGCGTCTGCGCCCCACAGCACAGGATTTCAATCCCACGCGCTTCATTCTTATGCACTTTGTTCTTTCGGTCTTCTCCTGCTCCTTTTCTGCCCCTTCCCCGCGCAGGCTCAGGGCGCTTTGACGCCTGTACTGGACAAAATCCTAAATGCCCCGGCGCTGAAAGGCGGGGTCACGGGGGCGATGGTCTGCCGCGTCAGTGACGGCCAAGTGCTGTACGCGCATGACGCCGACCTGCGCCTCATGCCGGCTTCCAACCGCAAGCTGTTCACATCCGCCGCCGCGCTGGAGCTGCTGGGGCCGGACTTTCGAGTGCATACGGACATTCTGGCCGCGCAGCGGCCTGATGCCGATGGCACAATCGCCGGCAGTGTCTACTTGCGCGGCGGCGGCGACGGCCTGCTGTCCCCGGCGGATTTGGACGCGATGGCTGGAACGCTGGCCGAAGCTGGAATTAGGCGCATCGAAGGCGGCATTGTCGGTGACGGAACGCGCTTCGCAGGCGGGCCTTACGGATTCGGCTGGGAGTGGGATGATTTCAGCGACGAGGAATTCCCGCAGATTTCGGGTTTAGAAATCAACGAAGGCGTATTGGAAGTTCATGCCGTGCCGGGGCAAACAGCAGGCGAGCCGGTCCGCGTGACGCTGGACCCGCCCACCGATTATGTGCCGCTGGTTGTCGGCGCTCAGACCGGCGCAAAAGAAGCGGCGAATACCTGCACGGCGTCCCGGCCCTGGAACAAAAACTATTTCACGGTTTCGGGAACGCTGCCGCTGGGCCAGACGCTGACCCTGAAACTCCCCGTGCAGGACCCGGCGCTGCTCGCGGCCCATCTGCTGAAGGCGGCGCTGATGCGGCACGGCATTGCCGTCACCGGAGCGCCGTCAGGCGGCCAGACCCCGCCGGATGCCGTTGTGCTGGCATCGCATCCCAGCCTGCCGCTGTCCGCGTACATGGTTCGCATGAACAAGCCGAGCGATAACCTGCTGGCCGAGTCACTCGTACGCGAGCTGGACGGTGCCGGAACGTATGAAGCCGGACATGCCCAGGAAACGCCCTTCTTTCGCACTCTCGGCATTGACACCGAAGCCATCGCCCTGATGGACGGCTGCGGGATTTCCCGGCGCGATTATGTGACGGCACGCTCTGTCTCGCAGCTTTTACTCGGAATGCATGAGAAGAAAAACTGGCCCTTGTACTATGCCTCGCTGCCGATCGCCGGGGTAGACGGTACGCTGAAGGGCCGCATGGTCGGGACCCCCGCCCAAAACAATGTTCACGCCAAGACCGGCACGCTGAGCCAGGTTCGGGCGCTCTCCGGCTATGTGACGGGCCGCAGCGGCCAGCTTTATGTTTTCTCGCTCCTAATGAACAACTTCCCCGGCACTGCCCGCTCGGCAGGGAATGTCCAAGACCAGTTTGCCGAATATCTAGCGGCTAATCTTTAGAACACTTCATCTTCAGAACACTTCATCTTC
>CAXUBO010000006.1:21610-38715 GCA_964249345.1 uncultured Armatimonadales bacterium
AGAACACTTCATCTTCAGAACACTTCATCTTCGCCGATGACTGGGTCTTCTAAAGATCGAAGAACTGGAGGCTGCAAAGGGTAAGATTTTTTGCTTTCAATTAGCAATCGCATCTGCTCACTTTTAGTATTATATTCGCGTTGAACGTAATGTGGCTGCTGTGCTGGAATACTCTCGAAATCCAAGCGATTTAGCACTTCATGGATCGCAACATCACAAGCCTTCTGCGTGAGCTTCACATAGTCCGGGCTTGCATCCACTCCAATATATTGCCGGCCTTCTAAAATTGAGGCAACTGCGCTGGTTCCGCTCCCTGAAAAACAATCCAAAACAACATCGCCTGGGTCAGAAAGAAGACGAATGACGCGCCGGGGCAGTTCCAGAGGGAATTTCGCTTCGTGGTCGTCATTCGCGCGGACCGAAGGGATATTCCAAACTGCGCGTGAACCCCAGCTTTTCCATTCATCTTTTGTGAGGCGATCCTTGTCAACAACCGTAATGCCGGGCTTCCAAAAGATGTAAAGGTACTCAAACTCATCCACCGCCCGGTAGCTGATGGAATGCCACTTTGAGTTCTCCCAGGCTGCATCTTTAACCCAGACGCGGCGGTCATAAAGGTAAAGTTCTGCTTCCAGCGCAAATTCTTCCAGCAAACCGCCGACAACTTTCACGCGCGTTTGGCTTTCGTATTTCCCGCCCCGAATGTTGTTGCCCTTCATACGGCGGTCGATTGTTTGCTCACTACAGCCCAGTAGGGCTGCAATTTGCTTTCGGTTCCACTCTGGATGCTCAGCCCATGCTGCAATGACCTGTTCGCGTGTAATATCGCTCCGCTTTCGCCGCGAGATATTTTCTGCCATGATGCGCGGCATCTCCGGGTCCTTGAAGCAGAGAATGTCGGCGATATTGATTGCAAGGAAACCGCCGGGCTTGAGAACGGAGGAATGTGCAGCGATTGTTCGGCGCAGCAGATTTTTCCAATCAAAAAATGACAAATCACGCTCGTATTCTTTCCCAACATGGTAGGGCGGAGACCAAATACTGAGCGCGATTGACTGTGGGGCGATATGCTGATGAATAGTGCGAGCATCGCCTAAGTAAACATTGTTTGGGCGGTAATCAAACTGATCTTCATTCTCTACACTTTTTATTGAATCCATTCCGCCTCCAACTTCCTGTCATGCTCATTGTATCGTATCCGCTGCACACGCCATGCAGCTTTTTGCGCGAGTTTAGCAAAAGCAACGCGAACGCGGAAATCTTCTCCAAGCGTCTCGGCGTTTCTCCCTACATTCCAAATACCGTCCGAAGCTGTCGGGTTGTACTTTTCTTGCATTTTTCCATTGGGAACAGCCGCGAGAGTGATTTCTTTAAGCCGGTGACTTCCAGAAATATCGTCCTCGTAATAATAATGCAAAAGCATGGTCGTTGTCAAGAAGCCCAAGCCGCCATAAGTCGAGATCGGCTTCAGCATTCCCTCTTCGTCAACATTTCTTCCCTTGATAACCTGCCTAACGCGAAGAGAAAGCTGAGACATTTGCATCGTGCCGCTGCTGTTATCTTTCTCGGCTTTGCTGTCAACAAAAAGCGCCTGACGTATGGTTTGGCTTGGCAGCAAGACATAGCAGGCTTTTCGGTAGTCCACATTGCCGAAAATGCGCTGGTTGATGTGATAAGACGAAAACGAATCCAACAGCTCACGAGTAATGTCCTCGGCGACATCCTGAACTCGGTCGGGGCTGTGCCGGAAAATCTCCCAGGCGGTAAAGCCGAAGTCCAGCACGGCTTGATACATCCAGCGCAAAGATAGCTTTTCAACTTCTTCAATCTCGTCCGGCATAAGAGCAGACGCCTCTTTGATGTGGTTCAACAACTTCCCCTCAAAACACCTCATCTTCGCCGACGACCGGGTTTTCCAGCGTGCCGATTTCAGGAATTCGCACTTCCACAAGGTCACCGGGATGGAGCGGGCCGACGCCGGGCGGGGTGCCGGTGGCGATCACGTCGCCGGGATGCAGCGCGAGATGCCGGGACAAATAGGCAATCAGGGCCGGGACCGAAAACAGCATTTCGGATGTGTTTGCTTCCTGCTTGACTGCGCCGTTGACTGTCAGTGTCAGCACCAGGTTCTGCGGGCTTGGCACTTCGTCGGGCGTGACGATGCAGGGGCCAAGCGGGCCGAACGTATCATAGCTTTTGGACAGGAACCAGGGCAGGCTTTTTCCGATAGCCCGTTTCTGGACATCCCGCGCCGTCACGTCGTTGATCAGCGTGTAGCCCGCGACATGGGACAGCGCCTCTGCTTCCGCGATGTTGCGGCCCCCCGTGCCGATCACAACCGCCAGCTCTCCCTCAAAGTCCACGCGCCCCAAATCAGGCGGCAGAACAATCGGCTGCCCCGATGCGATCACGCTGGTAGACGCTTTTTGGAACACAATCGGCTCGTCCGGGACTTCGCTGCCCAGTTCTTTGGCGTGTTCGCTGTAGTTGCGCCCAATCGCCAGAATGCGGTGCGGCGCAGGCAGGGGGGCGAGCATCACGACCCCGGCTTCCAGCCAGAGCTTGTCTAAAACACGCGCTTTCTCTAAATCGCGCACGACCCCGGCGTAGCTTTGCATCCGGGCCATGACTGCGTTCAGGTCACTGGGGACTGAAACGCCTTTCGGTGCCAGCGCCTCGGCGACCGCGACAGCGCGGGCCAGGGGCAGGATTTTTCCACTGCGAAAGATGCCCGGCATTACTGGCTCCTGCGGGTCGTCAAACTCTTTGTAGCAAACAAACTTCACTGTATATTCTCCTCTTGGCCTTGTCGAAAGCCCATGCGCCGCTCCGGCGGCTCAGGGGCGGCGGGCGCTTCAATCATCTGACGAATGGCCTCAAAAACGGCGGCGAACTGACGGTCGTATTTCTCTTCTAAGTGCAGGATGCGCCGGGCGAGGTCGCTGTCGTGCGTCAGCAGCCCGCGAAGGTTCACAAACGCCCGCATAATGGCGATGTTGACCTGCACCGCCCGCTCGCTTCTCAGAACGCTTGACAGCATCGCCACGCCCTGCTCCGTGAAGACGTAGTAAGTCAGGTTGTGGCGTCCGCCTCTTTTGTTTGCTATCACAAATTGTGATAGCAAAGATTGAACCTCGTCAGGTGACAAAGCGAACATGAAATCTTCTGGAAACCGTTGGCTATTTCGTTTGACGGCTTGATTGAGTGCGCCCGTTGTCACACCGTAAAGCTCTGCCAGATCACTGTCCAGCATCACGTTTTGCCCGCGCAATGAATAGATGCGCCGCTTTAGTTCACTGGGTACTAACTCTGTTTCTTCCATAAGACGCTTCCTGGGCTGAATCAGCGTTTGAGATCACAGTTTGTGATCGCAAAGTTTTTGCTGTCACTTATCATACCAGATGGAGTAGCGCTCGGCGAGTTCTTTGATGGTTGCATAGGGCGCTTCGGCGCAGCGCTCGCCGCGAAATAGAAATGTCGGCACATGGGTGATGTCGGCGGCGTAGGCGTCGTCGTCAAAGCGGACAATCTGATTGTAATAAGCTTTGGAGGACACGGCATCCAAGAACGCGGACTTGTCCAAGAACGCGGACTTGTCCAAGCCCGTGGTCTCGACCAGGCGACCCAAGACACCCAAGTCGCTGATGTCCTCGGAACGCTCCCAAAATGCCCGGTAAACTGCTTCGTTGTAAGCGTCAAACAACTCAGGCGCTTTGTCCTGAACATAAGCTGCGCCTTCCAAAGCGTTATGGGTGCGGACAATGCCGATAGTCCGGCCCTCCGGCACAGGAGCGCCTTCCGCCTGCGAAAACAGCTCAAAGCGCGACGGCGGCTTTGGCGGGGCGTCCGGATCGGGCGGCTGCGGCTTAAAGTCGGGCAGCGGGCCCAGCTCTTCCGGCAGCAGCTCGTATCCCTGCCAGATTTGGCGTATCTGCGGAAACTCTTCGCGCAGTTTTTGGGCTTGAAAGAAGCCGACCCAGCACCACGGACATAAGTAATCATGCGCGATGGTCACTGTGAGTCTCGGTGTTTGTTCTTCACTCATTTGGTAATCTCCAATATCGGGTTATACCCAGCTACCACACCAGGATATTGAGAACGGCCACAAAAACAATAATGATGACGGCCAGCACGGCGGGCCGCTCGTACCAGGGGCGGTGGACGTCGGCGTCGGACCGGGGCGTTTCCGAGTAAACGTAGCCCTTCAACTCGGCCGCAGGCCGAGAGGTGGTGAACAGGCTGATCAAGAGGGTCGCGGCGGCACCGACGGTGAAGGCGACAATGGCCCGCGTGAAGTTGCCCGCCTGCGGGGTCGCGTAGGAGAGGATGCCGTGATCACTCAGGACAAAGTGTACTGCGGCTGCCGCCGTGCCGATCAAGAGGCCGAAGAACGCGCCCCAGGGCGTGGTCTTTTTCCAGAACATTCCGAGCAGGAATGTTCCTAAAAGCGGGGCATTGACGAACCCGAACACGGCCTGCGCGAAGTCCATAATCGACGGCGCTTTTGCCACCAAGTATGCGGCTCCGATTGAGGCCAGAATGCCGAACACGGTCGCCGCTCGGCCGACATTTAAATAGTGCTTGTCGTCACGGTTAGGGACAAAGTAGGCTTGATACAGGTCATAAGTAAAGACCGTGTTGAACGCCGTCGTGTTGCCGGCCATGCCGGACATGAACGAGGCCATCATAGCAGTGAGGCCGAGGCCAAGCAAACCCGGCCCGTAGAAGCGGCCCATCAAAAGCGGCAGGGCGTTGTTGTAGCCGAGCGAGACATTGTTTTTCTCGCCCAGGTGCGGGATAAGGGCAAGAGCAATCAGGCCCGGCAGCACGGTCAACAGCGGGAACAGCGCCTTTGGAAACGCGGCGATAAGAGGCGCACGCTGGGCGGCATTGACATCTTTAGCCGCCAGCGCCCGCTGAATAATTAGAAAGTCCGTACACCAGTAGCCGGGGCCGAGAATGACGCCGAGGCCCATCACGAGGCCGGGCCAGGTGACGCGCATCGGGTTTGATGCCGCGTGGCCGGTTCCGGCCCAGACGTGCCGGTCGGGCGGCGGCAGATGAGCGAGCAGCGCGTGTGTCCCGCCGACCGCGTGCAGACCGATAATCGCCAGCGGGGTCAGCCCAGCCAAAATTAAAAAGAATTGCAGGACTTCATTGTAAATGGACGACGTTAGGCCGCCGAGCAGCGTGTAGGCCAGCACCACGGCAGCCGCCATCCAAATCGTGACATTGATGTTCCAGCCGAGCAGGTCATGGAAGATCAGCCCCATGCTGTACATGGAAACGCCGGAAAAAATTAGTGTGCTGACGGCAAACGTCAAGGCGTTGACCGCCCGCGTCGGCTCGTTGTAGCGCTTTTGCAGATATTCCGGGACCGAGCGTATCTTGGAATTGTAGTAAAACGGCATCATCACGACGCCGAGGAAGAGCATTCCGGGGATCGCGCCCAGCCAGTAAAAGTGGCAGGCCATGATGCCGTATTCAGCCGCCTGCCCGGAGAACCCAAGCAGCTCAAATGCGCCGAGGTTGGCGGACATCAGCGCCAGACCGGCAACCCAGGCCGGCAGGGAGCGGCCCGACTCAAAAAAGTCCTCGCTGCTTTTCATGCGGCGTGACACAAATGCGCCGATGCCGAGAACGACGACAAAATACGCGGCGATAATCAAATAATCAATCGGGCTGGCGGCAAGAAGCTTCAAGGCAGTGTTTTTCTAAGCACGCTCAAATAAACGTGCAGGGGCAAGGTTGGATCAGTTTCAAAGAGTTTACCGCGAAACGCGGCCTATTTGCCTCTGCACGTTTTACGGGTACACTCTGGGCATGTTACGGGTACACTCTGGGCATGAAGACTGCGTACTTTGACTGCTTTTCCGGCGTCAGCGGCGACATGACGCTTGGGGCGCTGCTGTCCTGCGGCGCAGATGAAGCGCATTTTGAAGCAGAGTTTCGGCGGCAGATAGCCGGCCTGCGTGTTCCCGGCTACAAGCTGACTGTTCAGCGCGTGGTGCGGCAGGGCATTACGGCGACGGACGTAGATGTGGTGCTTCTCGAAAAAGATCAGGGACACGGGCGGCACTTGTCGGACATTGCGGCGCTGCTGGAACAAAGCACGCTTTCCAGCAAAGTGCGCCAACAGTCGCTTGCCGTCTTCATGCGATTAGCGGCTGCGGAAGCGAAGATTCACGGCACGACGCGCGAGGAAATCCACTTCCACGAGGTCGGCGCGGTGGATGCCATCGTAGACATCGCCGGCTCCTGCCTGCTGCTGGAAATGCTCGGCGTGGAGCAAGTCGCGCTGTCGTCGCTGCCCTGCGGCTACGGCACGATTATCTGCGCCCACGGCGTCATGCCGGTCCCCGCTCCGGCGACTTTGGAGCTGCTTTCGGGTTTTCCGGTGCATTCGGTAGACATTCGCGGCGAGCTGGTGACGCCCACCGGCGCGGCGCTTCTGACGACGCTGGCCAGCCCCCAAACCGCCGGAAAGATGCCGGCGATGCGCGTTTTGACAAGCGGCTTCGGCGCAGGCAAAAAGCAGTTCAAGACGGACATGCCCAATTTGCTCCGCGTCGTTGTTGGCGAAACGGCAGATGGCGGCGAGGCGCAGGACAAGACGCCGCAGACGGTTTCTGTTTTGGAAACCAATTTGGATGACCAGAACCCGGAAAGCTTTGATCTTTTCATGGAGCGAGCCTTTGCCGCCGGCGCTCTGGACGTGTTTTTTACGCCGATCCAAATGAAAAAGAACCGTCCGGCAACTCTGGTGACAGTGCTTTGTCCCGCAGACAAAACTGAAATGCTTGCCGGGATTCTGTTCCGAGAAACCGGCACGTTCGGCATTCGAATTCGGGAGCAGCGGCGGCTGACGCTTGCGCGTTCCTGGCGCACGGCCACGACGGAGTATGGCCCCATTCGCCTGAAAATCGGAAACTGGCAGGGCGAAGAAGTGACGGCGTCGCCGGAATATGACGACTGCAAACGTGCTGCCCAGGAGCATGGCGTTCCCCTGCGCCGGGTGTATGAGGCCGCTCAGAGGCTCCCATGACCGAGCCGTTTTCCCAAGTCCTGCACGGCTGGCAGAGCTTTTATCAACTGGTCGGCGAAGCGTCTGCGACGCTGACCGGCTTGATGTTTGTTGCCGCCAGCCTCGGCACCAGCCTCATTGACGACAAAGCCGGCCCGAAAGTCCAGACATTCATCACGCCCACGGTCACTTACTTCTCGATAGTGCTGTTGATTTCGGCCCTGATGAACATTCCCAACCAAACCCCGCTTTCGCTGGCCCTGCAATTAGGCGCCATTGGACTATTCGGGACCGGGTACAGCGCATCCCATTTTCTGCGCCTGCGCGGTTTTGAGCTGGACCCGGCTGATACCGCGCAGGTCTGGCTTTGGAACCTTGCCCTGCCGCTGCTTGCTTCGCTGTGGCTGCTAGGCGCGGCCTTGAGTTTGCGCCGATCTGCCGCGCCGGGTCTGGATGCCGTTGCGGTCGGCATCCTGCTTCTTGTCGTAACCGGCCTGCATAACGCCTGGAGCGTCACCCTGCGAATGGTTCGCCTCACGCCGTCTTAAGTTGTGCATAAGACCATGTCTGCTTCGTTTAGACTGATTTCCCTGCGGGAAAGTCATGCTCATTAAATCCCTGTCTGCAAGATTATCAGGAGCAACGGCATGAGTCAAAACGAAACTTCCCCTGAATTAGAACAAAGCCAGGTTTCGCGGCGCCAGTTTCTCAGAACCGCGGGCCTTGTTGGCGCGGGACTCGCGCTTGCCGGCCCTGCCTTAGCGCAGGCCGGCGGCAACAACAGCGGCAGCGGCTCTGCTCAGGGCGGCCAGTCTCAGGGCGGCCAGTCTCAGGGCGGCCAGTCTCAGGGCGGCCAGTCTCAGGGGGACGGCGAGTCTCAGCCAATGCCGGGACAGGCGAACCAGCCGCCTTCGGACCCGGCGGGAACGCAGGCTAACGGCCCGTCGGAATCATCGCGGCGCACCACCGGCGCACTCGGCAGCAATGCGCCGGGGCCGTCTGCCCCAAAAGGCGTTCCCGACGGTCCGCCGGCCGGAACCGGCGAAATCCCGCAGCGCCCGCTTGGCAAAACGGGTTTGACGGTCTCCGCGCTTGGCCTCGGCGGGCATCATCTCGGCGACGCCGACACCGTCAATGAAGCCATGAACATTGTTCACGAAGCCATTGACATGGGCGTGACGTTTTTTGACAACTGCTGGGAGTATCACAACGGCAAAAGCGAGAATTGGCTGGGCCGGGCGCTGGCCGGGGGACGCCGGGACAAAGTGGTGCTGATGACCAAAGTTTGCACCCACGGGCGTACCGCGCCGGTCGCCATGAAAATGCTGGAAGAGTCCCTACGCCGCCTCCAAACCGACCATTTGGACGTTTGGCAAATCCACGCGATTACCTACGACAATGACCCAGAGCTTGCGTATGCCAAAAACGGCGTTTTAGAAGCTTTTGATTTGGCGAAGCAGCAGGGCAAGGTTCGCTTTGTCGGCTTCACCGGCCACAAAGACCCCGGCCTGCACCTGGAGATGATCCAAAGAGGCTATCCATTCGATACCGTGCAGATGCCCTTAAACCCCTTTGACTCAGGTTTTTTCAGCTTTGAGCAGCAGGTTCTTCCGGTCTTGGCCCAAAAACAAATTACCCCACTCGGCATGAAAAGCATGAATGGCGGCGGCGAGGCAATTAAGCACGGCCTGGTGACTGCCGAGGAAATGCTGCGTTACGCCATGAGCCTGCCGGTGGCGACAACTATTGCCGGAATGGATTCGCTGGATGTCCTGCATCAAAATCTGCGGGTCGCTCGCGGCTTCACGCCGATGACGCCTGCCGAGATGGCCGAGCTTCGCGCCCGCTGCGCTCCGACAGCGGCTGACGGACGCTATGAGCCGTACAAGGTCACGATCAAGTATGACAACCCCGAAACGCGCCGTCCGCATGGCTTCCCGCAGGACCCGAAAAACAAAGAAGTCATTGACGAGATGCAGACCGGCATCTGCGTTCCGGGTGCTTCTATTTTGGCAGAAACAGTTTAAGAATAAGAACCTCACCCCGTCGCGAGCGCCGACCCTCTCCTTGCTTAAGGAGAGGGTAGAAAAAGAGCAACAAGATAATCGCTAATCCTCCCTGTCCTCGTTATCTTCATCCTCTCCTTGCTTAAGGAGAGGGTCGGCGCTTGCGACGGGGTGAGGTCTTCTGAAAGGAAATTATTATGATTATCCCAACTACCCCGGACCCGCAAGCGCCGGATATACCGACAACGCCCCAAAGCGACGCCAACGACATGGGGCCGGAAGGCGTCCAAAACGAAAGCACCGGCGGCTACGGCGTCGCCCATGACGCCGATCCCAAGCCGCCGGTCTTGCAGCGGCCCGGCACCGCGCCCGGCCTCGGAGCCGCAACGCCGATTGCTTCCGCGCAGGCTGCCCTGCCCAGCCGGCTGGTTCCGCCGCCCGCGCCCCTGCCGATGACCAACACCGGCCCCGGCCAAATCCCGCAAAAGCCGTTCGGAAACACCGGCCTGCATTCCAGCATTATCGGCCTCGGCGGCTCAAGTTTGGGCGATGCATCTTCACTGGAAGAAGCTGTGTCCATTGTCCATGAAGCCGTTGACGCGGGCGTGAACTTCTGCGACAACGCCTGGGAATACAACAATCACCGCTCGGAAGACTGGATGGGCCGGGCGTTGCAGGGCTGCCGCGACAAAGTCATTTTGATGACCAAGTGCTGCACGCATGGACGCGACAAAAAAGTTGCCATGCAGCAGCTAGAAGAATCACTCCTGCGCCTGCGAACGGACCACCTAGACGTTTGGCAAATTCACGAATGCGTTTACTATGACGACCCGGACCTGCACTTTGCCCCGAACGGGGTTTGGGAAGCCATGCGGGATGCCAAAAAGCAGGGCAAAGTGCGCTTTATCGGGTTCACGGGCCACAAGACCCCCCAAATTCACCTGCGAATGCTGGCGTTAGCCGACCAGCACGGCCTGAAATTCGACACCGTGCAGATGCCGCTGAACGCCTTTGATGCGACTTATCGTAGCTTCCAGCAGTTCGTGCTGCCCGAAGCGAACCGCCGGGGCATGGCAGTGCTGGGCATGAAAAGCATGAGCGGCGGGGGTGAGCCGCTCCTGCAAGGCGCGGTGACTCCCCAGGAAGCCCTGCGCTATGCGATGAGCCTGCCGGCGGCGGTCACGATCAGCGGCATTGACTCCCTTCAAGTGCTGCACCAGAACTTGGCCGTCGCCCGCGACTTCAAGCCCATGACGGCGGAAGAAATGACCGCTTTGGCCCAGCGCTGCCAGGCTTTGGCCGGCGACGGACACCTAGAGCTTTACAAAAGCACCAAAAAGTACGACGCCGCCGTGGGCCGCTCCCAGCACGGCTACCCCGGCCTCAAAGAGTTGCCGATGTGAGCGCTGCTGCAAAAGAGAACACGCCGAAAGAAGACACGCCAAAGGAAACACTCAATTGGTGGGTGCTGGCGGCGGTCGGCACCGGGACGTTTATGTCCGCTTTAGACGGCAGCATCGCCAATACGGTGCTGCCGGTGCTGATGCGCTCCCTGCACGGCAGCGTCGCCTCGGTGGAATGGGTCGTCACGGTCTACCTGCTGGTGTCCAGCGCCCTGGTGCTGAGTGCGGGGCGCTGGGGCGATTTGCACGGCCACAAGCCGATGTATTTGACCGGCTTCGCGGTCTTTATCCTCGGCTCCGCGCTGTGCGGCCTGGCGCCCAGCATTCCTGTTCTGGTTGCCATGCGCGGGGTGCAGGCGCTGGGCGCGACCCTCCTGTTTGCGTCTTCTCCGGCGCTGGTGACGCTGAACTTCCCGGCGCGGGTGCGCGGGCAGGCGCTGGGAATGCAGGCGACGCTGACCTACCTCGGCCTGAGCGCCGGCCCGATCCTCGGCGGCTGGCTGACGACCCACTTCACCTGGCACGCGGTTTTCTACATCAATGTTCCCGTCGGTTTGCTCGCGCTCGGCCTCAGCCGGCGCTTTATCCCCAATGACCCGCCCCGCACGTCGTCCGCCAAGTTTGACGTGCTGGGCGCGGCGCTGTTTGCGCTTGGCCTCATTGCGCTGCTGACGGCCCTCAATCAAGGCCGTCGTCGGCCTGCTGGCATTGGCGGCGGGGCTGCTGACGGGGTTTGTGTGGTGGGAGCGCCGCGCTCATAGTCCAATGCTGGACTTCGGCTTGTTTCGGGAGCGCTCGTTCACGGCGGCAAGCGTCAGCGCAACTCTCAGCTTTATCAGCCTTAACGGCCTCTTGTTCCTGCTGCCGTTTTATCTTATTACCGGGCGCGGCCTGTCCGCCGCGTCGGCGGGGCTAACTATCGCCGCCCTGCCGACGGCGATGGCGTTGGTCGCCCCGATGAGCGGCTGGCTGTCGGACCGGGTCGGCACAGCCATTCCGGCGACTACGGGAATGGTTCTGCTGGCTTGCGGGACCCTGCTGCTGTCGCGTCTCGGCCCGCACACGCCCCTGCACCTTGCCGCCGCCGCGCTTGCCTTGTCCGGCATCGGCATCGGCGTCTTTTTGTCCCCCAACAACAGCGCACTGATGGGGTCTGCGCCGCGCTCCCAGCAGGGCATCGCGGCGGCAATCCGCGCCACGGCTCGCAACTTAGGCAACGTCTTGGGCATCGGCATTGTCGGGGCCGTCTTCAACAGCGTTCTGGCCCATACCCTGCCGCATTCGGACGTGTTCCCCGCCGTTCATGCCGGCCTGCTCACCGTCTGCCTCGCCGCCTGCCTCGGAGCCGTCGCCTCCGCCGTTCGAGGTCGTCCGCGCTTGGCGGCTGTTTAGGTATAATGGCGCTGAGGGGGGCTATTATGAAGACAAACTGGGGCGTACTGCCGGCCTTGGGAGGATTGTTTCTGTTTACGTATCGCGGTCCGCACCCGGAACGGGCTTTTATCGTTTACTTCGTCTTACTCTTTTCCATGTTCTTTTGGAACGGCTGGCGAACCGCTCTGCTCAAGCGCCGCCTGCGAAAAGAAGGGCTTGCCGGGACGGCGCGGCTGATCCGCACGGAAACGACGGGAATAAGAAGTGGAAGTGACCCGGAGCTGAAGCTGTTTCTGGCAGTCACCGGGCAGGGTGGGGAAACTTGGGAAGTCTCTATGCGCCAGATCGTCCCTCAAAACGAGCTTTACGCGATGGCCCCCGGAACCATGTTTTCCGTGCTGTACGATCCCCAGGACAAAAGCAAAGTTGTTCTGGACAATCGCCCGCAGGCGACTCCCGCGTCCGTGACCGTTTCTTCCACAACTTCGCTTCCGGGCTTTTCCGCTGCCGGCGATGCCGCCGCGACAACTCAGGCATATCAGGCCATGAAGACTGCCCAGGACGCGGTTCAGAGCCGCCTAGCGTCGGTGGGAACTCTGGCGAAAGCAAAAGTGCTGACGTGCGTTCCATTGCCGGCGACGATCAACCACAAAGACCCGTTGATGCTGCTGATGCTCGAAATCCAGCCGGAGGACGTGCCTGCCTTTACAGGCCAAGTTTCTGGCTTCATTGACTCTACCCGTACTGACCGATACGCGCCCGGCTGCGTCATCTATGTGAAATACGATCCCGCTGACAAGTCTCAAATTGCTCTTGTCGGCAGTGAAGAGCCAGCATCTTAAAGGCTGCTGTTGATGCGGTGGGCGTAGCAGGCGGCGCCGAAGCCGTTGTCGATGTTGACGACGGCGACGCCGCCGGCGCAGGAGTTGAGCATGGTCAAGAGTGCGGCGACGCCGCCGAAGGCCGTGCCGTAGCCGATGCTTGTGGGTACGGCGACGACGGGGCGGGAGACCAAGCCGGCGACAACGCTTGTGAGCGCCCCTTCCATGCCGGCGCAGACAACTAAAGCGTTCGCTTTCTGCACAGTGTCCAAGTGGCCTAAAAGGCGGTGCAGGCCGGCGACTCCAACGTCGTAAATGCGCTCAGCCCGGCTGCCCTGCCATTCCAAAGTCAGGGCCGCTTCCTCGCCGACGGGCGTGTCGGCGGTGCCTGCGGTCAGCACGGCGACGTAGCGGTCTGGGTGCGTCGGCGGCGGGGGAGTGCCGACCGTAATCAGGCGGGGCAGGGGATGGTAGACGGCCTGCGGCAGTGCGGCCAAAACAGCGGCAAACTGTTCAGGCGTGGCCCGCGTTGCCAGCACGCGGTCCGACTGCAAGGCCAGCCGGGCCATAATCAGCGCCACCTGCTCGTCCGATTTGCCGGGGCAGTAAACCACTTCCGGCATCCCGGTGCGGACCGCCCGGTGCAGGTCCAGTTCCGCAAACCCGCCGACACTTTCATAGGGCAGCGAGCGCAGGGTTTCGAGCGCGTCCCCGACAGAGACTTCGCCGCTTTGCACTCCGCCCAAAAGGGCCGTCAGGCGGTCAATGTCCATGTACGGCTGTTCCTAAATTCGCATTAAGGCTGCCGCTCTTGTAGCCGCCTAGCTCAACGGCGACATAAGTGTAGCCCAGCGTTTTCAGCTTGCCGCTGATTTGATCGCGCAGGCGGGGGTCTAAAAGGCGGTTCATCTCGGCGGGGTCCACTTCCAGCCGGGCGATGGTGTCATGGTGGCGCACCCGAACCTGCTTGAACCCCAAGTCGTGACGCAGATAGTCCTCGGCATCGTCTAAACGGGACAAAAGCTCCGCCGTGATGCGCGTGCCGTAAGGGAAGCGTGACGACAGGCAGGCCAGCGCCGGCTTGTCCCAGGTCGCAAGGCCCAAAGACTTGGACAGGTGCCGGATTTCGGCTTTGGTCAGGCCCGCCTCTAACAGCGGCGCGAGAGCGCCGAACTCTGACGCGGCGACTTGGCCGGGCCGGTAGTCGCCGAGATCGTCATGGTTCGCGCCGTAAGCGATCCAGCGGATGCCGCGCTCGGACGCCACCCGCGACAAATGCGTAAACAGCTCGGTCTTGCAGTAGTAGCAGCGGTTCGTGGGGTTCGCCGCATAATTTTCGTCTTGTAGTTCCTGCGCTTGAACCGTCAATACGGGAATGCCCATCGCCGCCGCCAGCGCCAGCGCGTCGTCTTTTTCGCGCCGGGCATACGACTCAGACAGGGCGATGACAGCCAGGGCGTCGCCGCCCAGCACGTCATACGCCACTTTCGCCAGCAGGGCACTGTCCGCGCCGCCGGAAAATCCGATGACGACAGACCCCAGCGAGCGTAGACGCTCCCGCAAAGTCCGGTATTTTTCTTCTAAGGTCGGCTGCGCGGCGTTTAAGCTGGAATTGACGGGGAGAAAACGGGTCAAGTCTTGCATGTAAGCAGTGTACCCGGCGGAAGAAAAGGGAAAACCTCACCCGGTCATAAATGACCACCCTCTCCTTGTCAAGGAAAGGGTCGCGTCTTGACGCGGGGTGAGGTTGGTATTACGACGGCGGGTTCGCCAGCGGGAAGCGCACGATATGGTCGGGATACTCTAAAAGACGCGCCTGGCTCCAGTGCATCCATTTGGCATGGCCGTCGTAAAACAGATAGTTCGCGCCGCCCCGGTGCCGGTCATATTTGATCCAGCCCTGAGTGGGATACGGGTTGCTGCCGGAAAGGCCGGCGTCCGCGCCGCTCTGCACAAGGTCCGCCTCTCCCGGCCAGGTATCGTAGTCGTCCTGCGGGATATACTGCCAGGCTGCGTTGTTGGGATCGTCAATGGCCGTGGAATTGCGCTCGGAGAACATGATGATGTTCTGGTCCGGCAGGGAATTCACGGCGGCTTCGGTGGCAAAGCCCGGCAGGACTCCTTCTTCCACATAACGGCACGACTTGTGCGTGAAGATCGAGTTCAGCAGGTAGCTCCACATAGCCCAGTGATGAGCCTCCGCCTGACACTGCTCGCCGTTCGGCGCAGCGCTGCATTCCTGGCCTAAGACTGTCACGCCGCCGTTGTAGGCAAGGATGTTGCTGACCTGGTCCTGAGAATGGGGCTCAGGGTCATCCGGGCAGAAGAATACGCTGCGGCTTCCCATGTACGGCTGAAAAAAGATCGCCCAGGGCTTCTCGGCGTTGGAGTTGCCATCCCCGCCGCCGTCGCACTCCGGGGCATCATCGGTAGAAGTTCCCGCCTGCTTCGGCGGCAGTGTCGGGGTTTGCGAGCCGTCATCCAAAACGTAATCTTCGTGATGGTGATACAACGCGCCGTCGTTGTCGTTCATGTACTGGTTCGCAGCCAGCCCGATTTGCTTCAAGTTGGATAAACAGGCGGTGCGGCGGGCATTTTCCCGGACTTGCTGAAAGACGGGAAACAAGATCGCGGCGAGGATCGCGATAATGGCGATCACGACGAGCAGTTCAATCAAAGTAAAGGCATGGCGCAATGAGCGGCGGGGAGCAGGTGGCATGATGCTGTTTTTCTAAGACTGTCTGTAGTCACTGAACTATGACATACTCCTCCGCTAAAGTCAAGCAAAATTACCCAAGAATATAAGATATTGCCGGATAAGTATTTTCGCTTTGCAATATGCTATAGTGATAGATAGTAAGAAATATAGGTCAAACTTTTGGAAAAGATGGAACAAGACGAGAACATCCCGGCAGGACATGATTTTAGGAGCGGCAGCAGCTTGCAGGACTGGATCAAGCATGAACTCAGCCACTTAGCCGCGCAGGAGCAGGATAACCTCGCGGCCGCAGGACTGGGAGCGCGGAACCTGTCACTCCGTATGCCGCTGGCGATTCACCTCATGCTGTCCCGCGTCGCCGAAAAGCTGGACCGTTCCAAAAGCGCCGTGTCCGAGGAAATTCTAACGTGGGCTGTGCGCGATGTCTACAAGCAGTTCGGCCTGCCGCCGCTGACTCCTGCCGACTTGTCCGAGTTTGCCGCACAGCTTGAAAAAGCGCCCGCTGAAAAGCCAGCCGGCGCACGAAAAAAGACCCCCTAGCCCCCGGCACCTGCGGGTGCTTAGAATTGAACCCCGATGCGAACCCGCACCCGAATTACGCTGCTTCTTTCCCTGCTTATTGCCGCCAATGTGCTGTTTTGGCTGCTGACATGGAGCGCGTCGCACACCTACGCGCTGCTGCTGTCTACGGGCCTCCTAGCCTACGGTTTCGGCCTGCGCCATGCGGTAGATGCTGACCATATTTCAGCGATTGACAACACCACCCGGAAGCTGATGCAGGACGGCCAGAAACCCATCGGCGTCGGCTTCTTCTTTTCGCTGGGCCATTCCACGGTTGTCGTGCTGCTTTGCGCGGCGCTGGCGCTGTCCACGGCGTATGTGGAGCATCATCTGCCGCAGTGGAAAAGCGTCGGCGGCGTCGCCGGAACCATCATTTCCGGCTGCTTTTTGTATCTCATCGGCATCATCAACCTCATCGTCATGGTGGACTTGTTCCAAGCCTTCAAGCGGGTAGCGAACGGCGAAAACTACGATGATTTAGACGTGGATCAGTTTCTTGCCAATCGCGGGCTGATCGGGCGCTTTTTCCGGCCTTTGTTCCGCATGGTTTCCAAAAGCTGGCACATGTATTTGATCGGGTTCCTGTTCGGGCTGGGGTTTGACACGGCCACCGAGGTCGGCATCCTCGCGGTATCGGCGCACGGCGGCCAGGTCGGAATGTCGTTCTGGACCATCATGCTGCTGCCGGCGCTCTTTACAGTCGGAATGTGTTTAGTAGACACGGGCGACGGCATACTGATGCTGGGCGCTTACGGCTGGGCGTTTATCAAGCCAATTCGCAAGCTTTATTATAATCTGTGCATCACGCTGCTGTCCGTGCTGGTCGCGTTTGTGGTCGGCACTTACGAGCTGCTCCAGATTGTGCAGGCCCAGTTTAAGCTCACGGGCGGCTTCTGGGACTTGGTGGCCCGCCTCAACTTTGACAACTTGGGCTTTGTGATTATCGGCACGTTTGTGATTGGCTGGCTGGTGTCCATGCTGGTCTACAAGTGGAAGAAGTACGAGGCGGTGGGGGAAGAAGCGGCTGAGGTCAATGCGCCGGAAAAGACGCTGGTGGAGCATTGAACAAAACCAGGCCCGGCCTGGAAAGGCCAGGCTAAAAGGGTACAAAAGCCCTCCGGGCTTGAAGATTAGCTTCTGATCATTAGCTTCTGATCATTAGCATCTAGTCATTAGCATCTAGTCATTAGCATCTAG
>CAXUBO010000006.1:38815-53673 GCA_964249345.1 uncultured Armatimonadales bacterium
TCATTAGCATCTAGTCATTAGCATCTAGTCATTAGCATCTAGCCCCGGCGGGGCTTTGTACTTTTCCAGCCCGGCCTTTCAAGGCCGGGTTCAAACCGCCATGTCGTGCTGAAGCTTCTTGAGATGCTTCAAGGCAGGAGTCACGACCGCGACAAAGTAGGACTCGCGCAGCTTGCGCTCCGCCGCGCTGCCTGAACGGTACCCCGCTGCGCCCGCGTGAAGCATCGCAGCCTGCGAGGCACGCAGGGCAAGCTCGGACGTTTGAATGCGGCACTGTACGGCTTCGGGGGTCGCCTCCGGGCCGGGGTCTGTTTCTCCGGTGCCGATCTCGCGGGCCAGGGCGTAGACTCGGCGGCGCGTGTTTTCCCAATCCGCTTCAATTTCATCCACGCCGTCATCTAAATAGCGGTTGACGTGGCCGACACGCTCGTTGGCCCGGCGCATCAGTTGTATGCAGCTTTCTACCAGCCCTAGACCGAAGCCGGTTTGGGTCAGCACAAAGCCGGGCCGGATGCGCGTCACATAGGCTTTGCAGGGTTCGGCCAGCACGAAGTCATCGGGGACAAAGACGTCTTTGAAGATGGCGTTGTGCGTTGAGCTGCCCTCTAAAGCGATAAAATGGCCGCCGTCGCCGTGGGTCAGCCCCGGCGTGCCGCCGGGAAGGATCGCCATGAGGTACGAGGCTTCGGCGGGCAGATGCGCGACAGCCGCGAAGCAATGGTCCGCGCCCGCGTTGGAAACCCAGGGCAATGCGCCGTTGAGGACAAAGCCGCCGGGCTTCCGCTCGGCGTTCACCCGGATTTTCTCAATGTCGGCGAAGTGCTTCATGGGATTGGACATGCCTGTCCCCGCCAGCATTTCTCCTGACGCGATCTTCGGCAGGAACTCCGACTTTAGAAGCTCACTTGCGCCGTTCTGGATGTACCAGGCGCAAACCGTCTGGCACCAGACGCAAAATCCGGTACTGAGGCACTCTTTGGCGACTTCTTCCATCACCCGAATTGTCCCCGCGACGCCGAACCCAGACCCGCCGTACTGCTTGGGAACACCCAGGCCAAAGCCGCCTATCGTGCCGAGCTTCTGCATGAACGGGCGTGGATAGAAGCCTTTTTGGTCAATGTCGGAGACAAAAGGCCGCAGGTCTTCGGCAACGGCGGCTTGGACTTGCGGCAGCAGGCCCGGCGGCAAAAAAGCGTCTTGAAAAGAAGCATCTTGGGCGGGCGGCGGTGCAGTTTCTAACGTGGCAGTCGGCATGGTGTTCTCGTTCTCTAAACATGAATCAAGTCCCCGGCACTGAAAGTGCTGGTCTACTGTGGAGTGAAAGTCCCTGCGGGACTAATAGTTCTTCAGTCCCGCAGGGACTTTCCCTGCTTCAGCAGCCCGGCATTTCTCATGCCAGGCCTCTCACTAAAGCCGCACCGCCGGGCGGGCCGGGTCGGGGGCGCCTTCTTCAATTGGCAGGGACAGGTCGCGGGACCATTCGTTCCAGGACGCAAAGTAAATCTTCACGTCTTTGATGCCCGCTTCATTCAGTGCGACAAACGTGTTGGAGGCCCGTGCGCCCTTGAAGCAGTAGATGTTGACCGTGGAGTCCGGCGTAATCCCGACCTGAGCGGCAATGTCTTTGATTTCTTCTTTGGACTTAAACATCGGCGCACCGTCGCCGCTCGGCTGCATCAAAGTATACCACTCGATCAGCACGGCGTCTGGAATGCGGCCTTTGCGCGGCGTGAAGTCTTTGCCGTAAGGCGACGAGCTTTCACCCACCCATTCGTCCCAGTCGCGCACGTCCAGCTTGACGATGGATGGGTCACTGAGGGATGCCAGCATTTCCGGAGTCGTGACCATCAGCGACGAATCAACATTGAGCGGGAAAGTTTTCTTTTCCGGGGCCGGAATATCGGCTGTCAGCGGCAGTCCGGCATCGGTCCAGGCTTTGAGGCCCCCGTGCAGGATGGAGACATTGGGATAGCCAAGATAATTCATCAGAAAGTAGCCCCGGCAGGACTGGCCGTAGCCGTTGTTCATGGCGTCTTCGTAGATAACGGCATGTTCCGGGCCGGACAAGCCCGCCGCGCCGAGCAGGTCGGCAAATGTCTGGTGCAGGGCGGCAAGGCCATCGGGGGTGGAAGTGGCGAGGTAGCTGAAAATCTCGCGGATGTTGACCGCGCCTGGAATATGGCCGGCGGCGTACTCTTCGGGAGCGCGGGTGTCAATCACAACAACCGGGCTGGTTTCCATCAGCGCGGTCATTTGGGCCGGGTCAAGCAGCGTTTCCATAGGTGTTCTCCGTCAATGTGTATACGGCGCGGCAGTGCGGCGCGGGAGAGCATGAGGAAGGTCGGCATTGACCGGACAGGATGGGTTCTGGAGAAGATGCACCTCACCCCGCCGCAAGCGACCGGGTGAGGTTTCTGTTCTCCTAGTCCGCAAGCACGGCGGAAACCTGAACATTGTTGCGAAGCGTAGACGCGACCGGGGACCACTTGTTGGCGTTCTGCACGATGTCGTCCAGAACCTCGCGGGATGCATCGCCGGTGAGGTGCGCCTTGATGCGGATAGCGGTGAAGCCGGCCACTTTGTCTTCGGGAACGTCGCCCAAACCCCAAACGGCGGACACGTCAATGTCGCCTTCCATTTCCACCTTGATTTCGCTGAGCGTGATGCCATGATGGCTGGCGTTCGCCATGTAGCCGACAGCCAGGCACGCGCCGAGGGCGGCAAGGACGGCTTCCGACGGGTTCGGAGCAGTATTCTCGCCCAGCAGGTGCGGCGGCTCGTCAATAATGACCGGAGCCAGGTCACGAATGTAGGTCAGGTTCCGCATCTGGCCTTCGGTGACGGTCGTGGCCCGCAGGGTCACTTTGCCGCCGGCAGGGTTGGCCTTGTTCTTGTCCACAAGGCCGGTCAGCCCCATGCAGTCAATCGGACGCAGCGCGTCATTTGGCTTGAGATCGGCGACGGCAGTGGTCGCTTCCAGGGTTGGCATAAGAAAACCTCCACGAGTCTAAGCTTGTTTGTTACCCCAGAGGCCGCACCGATGCGTCCTCTTTGAAGTGAGGCATTATAGCATAGGCGCGAAAAATTGTCAACCTACTAGTAGGTAGCTTTACATTTTTCCGACGATTTTTTTGCTGTTGTGGGGTATTCTAAGCAAGACAAACGAGGAGAAACAGACATGGCAGAGGCAGGCATTGCGACCCCCACAAGCGTTGCAACTCAGATTTTAGACGCGGCTCAGGAAATGATCCAAATGCGCGGCTACAATGGCTTCAGCTACGCCGATGTGTCCGCTGAAGTGGGCCTGCGAAAAGCCAGCATTCACTATCATTACCCCAGCAAAACCGATCTCTGCCTGGCACTTGTTACCCGTTACCGGGCGGACGCCGAGCGCAAGCGATCTTGGATTGACGGCTACGCCGAGGGCGCCGACCACAAGCTGGTGCTGTACGCGCATGTTAAGCGCGACATGCTGCGCGACGGGGGGCGAATGTGTCTCTGCGGGGCGCTTGCGCTGGACCTTTTGACCTTGCCGCAGTCCGTACATGCGGCGGTCCGTGCCTATTTTCTTGAAAGCGAAACCTGGCTTGCGGGCGTACTCTCTGAAGGCCGCGCCGCCGGGGTGCTGCGCTTCGAGGGCAGCGCCCCAGCGCAGGCGCAGGCGTTCCAGTCGGCTCTCGCCGGGGCGATGCTGATGGCCCGCGCCCATCAGGATGTCAGCCGCTACTGCGCCGCTGCCCATCAGCACCTTGCCCATCTCGGCCTGGATGCGCCGATGGGTTAGGAGGAATTTTTATCCGCTCATCAGCGCCCCCAAAATCTTCATTGCCTGCTCGCCCTTCGGCTGCCGGAAATCCCCCGCAATCTCCAAACACAGCGCCGTTGCTGAGGTGGTTGTCGCTCCTGCCTGTAAAAGACGATGGAAGGCGGCTTCCTCCGTGCGCTGGCTGGCTCCTCCGACGGCTTCAACGACAACAAATACGCGGTAGCCGAGTGCGAGGCCCGACAGCGCGGCCATTTGCACGGCAATCTCCGTCACCGTGCCGCCAATCAAGAGGGTCTTGCGCCCCGTGGATTCAATCGCAGCTTTGATCTCGGCGTTCTCCAGCGAGTCCGCCGATGTTCGGTAGTGGATTGCATAATCCCCCAACGCCTTCCCAATTTCCGGCATAATTTTGGCATCACCGTTTGGGGGCATCTGAAGCGCGGAAATCACTACGGGCAGCTCGAACAGCTTGGCAATTTGGCATAATCCGCCGACGCCCTTTTGCAGGTCTTTGTAACGAACGGTCAGCGGATTGTCGGCAATCCCCGCTTGCAGGTCGATCAGCAGCATTACGGCGTCATTTGGGTCAATTTTTGCGGACATTGTGTGTTCTCCTTTTTGTTTCTGTCGGCAGCCTCTTTGTACCCCGTTTCGCCCTGATTTCTTTGTTGACTTCTTTTGGCTTTGGGTGTAAGATAGCGAGCATGACAAACACTTCTACGACACCCTCCGTCAAAGTCGGCATCGTCGGCTGCGGCAACATCAGCAGCATTTATTTTCAGACTGCCCAAAAAATGGACATCCTTGAAGTCGCCGCCTGCGCGGACTTGGACCGAGACCGGGCCAAAGCTAAAGCCGCCGAGTACGGCATTGCCAAAGCCTGCTCCGTCGCCGAGATGCTGGCTGACCCGGAAATCCAAATCGTCGTTAATCTCACGATCCCAAAAGCGCATTTTGAGGTCTGCCACGCGGCGCTTGAGGCCGGCAAGCACGCCTACGTCGAAAAGCCGCTGTCGCTGACCCGCGAGCAGGGCCAAGCGCTGCTGCAAACCGCGAAAGCAAACAATCTGCGCGTCGGCGGCGCTCCCGATACGTTCCTGGGGGCGGGCCTGCAAGCCTGCCGCAAAGTCATTGACGACGGCCTGATTGGAAAACCCGTCGCAGCGACCGCATTTATGCTCGGCCACGGCCACGAGACTTGGCACCCTGACCCGGAGTTCTATTACAAGCTCGGCGGCGGCCCGCTGTTTGACATGGGACCTTATTATTTGACGGCTTTGGTATCTCTGATGGGGCCGATCACGCGCATTGCCGGCTCGGCCCAAAAAGCGTTTGCCGAACGCATTGTTACGAGCCAGCCGAAGCACGGACAAGTCATCACTGTCGAGACGCCGACCCATATCGCCGGGACAATGGACTTTGCCAGTGGCGCCGTGGCAACTTTGGTGACTTCGTTTGACGTCTGGTCCAGCACCCTGCCGCCGATTGAGATTCACGGCACGCTCGGCTCTTTGTCTGTCCCTGACCCTAACAACTTCGGCGGCGTCGTGAAGGTGAACCGTGCGGGGGAAGGCTGGAAAGACGTGCCGCTGACGCATGGGTTCTCTGAAAACAGCCGTGGCCTGGGCGTCGCCGACCTCGCGTATGCCATTTTGGAAGACCGTCCGGCCCGTGCCGGCGGCGACTTGACGTATCATGTTCTGGAAGCCATGTGGGGCTTCTTGGACTCGTCCGAGCAAAGCAAGTATTATGCAATGCAAAGCACAGCGGAGCGTCCCGCCGCCCTGCCGGAGAACTGGCCTGCACAGTAGACGCTGCGAAAGAAAGGAGCTGTCCAAGTCCGATCCCCGGTCCGAGTAGTTGAAAACTACTCGCTAGGAGAAGTACTCTTCGGGTTGAGGACGGTATCTTGCCGTCCGGCAGGACACCTCACCTAGCGAGTAGTTTTCAACTACTCGGACACCAATGGCTGATGTTCCACATCAGCAAAAAGAGGAAAACCCCGCAGGTGCGGCGAACAAAGGCGCACGATCCGCCGCAAATGAGAAAAACCCCAGTGACCAATGCCGTCAATCCTGCGCTTGTTCCCCAAAAAACGATGGCATCCGGCGCACGAATGCCCGCCATCGGCCTCGGCACGTTCGGCTCCGACCGCTACACAGGCCAGGAGATCGCCCATGCCGTTGTCGGTGCGGCTTCCATCGGCTACCGCCATTTTGACTGCGCTTCCGTCTACGCCAACGAAAAAGAAGTCGGGCAGGCGCTTAAGACTGTTATAAGCAGCGGCGTTCCGCGCGAAGACTTTTGGATCACGTCCAAAGTCTGGAACGACAAGCATGGCGACGGAGAAGTCCTCGCAAGCTGCCGGCAGTCGCTGGCCGACTTGCAGCTAGATTACCTAGACCTGTATCTTGTCCACTGGCCGTTCCCAAACGCCCACGGCAAAGGTGTAGGTGTTCATTCACGCGACCCAAACGCGCGGCCCTACATTCACGATGCCTACATGCAGACCTGGCGGCAGATGGAGCAGCTTGTTTGTTTGGGCTTGGTCCGGCACATCGGCACGTCCAACATGACCCTCCCCAAATTGAAACTCGTGCTGCGCGACGCCGAAATCCAGCCCGCCGCGAACGAAATGGAGCTGCACCCACATTTCCAGCAGCCTGAACTCTTTGAGTATGTTGTCCAAAACGGCTTGGTTCCCATCGGGTACAGTCCGCTGGGTTCGCCGTCGCGCCCGGAACGTGACCGTACCCCAGAAGACACCGTAGACATGGATGACCCCGTGATCGTTCGTATTGCCGGGCGCCTGGGCGTTTCTCCGGCGGCAGTGTGCATCAAGTGGGCTATTCAGCGCGGCCAGGTGCCGATCCCGTTTTCCGTCAAGCGCTCCCAGTACCTCAGCTCTTTGCAGGCGGCGGCGAGTGCGCCGCTGACGGGTGAAGAAATAGAAGAAATTGCGGGTACTGACAAAAACAATCGCCTGATTAAAGGCCACGTCTTTTTGTGGAAAGACGGTCAAACGTGGGAAGACTTGTGGGACATGAGCGGAGAAATGAGGCAATGATAACTTCTGAACGCACAATGACCGGCGTGGTGCTGCCCGGCAACAGCACGGTCGAGTTTCGGACGCAGCCGGTTCCTACGCCTGGTCACGGGCAGGTGCTGGTGCAGATGAAAGCGTCCTCCATCTGCGGCTCCGACATCCGGGCCATCTACCGCGAGCATCTCGGCGTCGGCGACGAAGCCTACCGGGGCGTCATTGCCGGGCATGAGCCGTGCGGCCAGATCGTCGAAGTCGGCCCCGGCTGCAAGAAGTACAAAGCGGGCGACCGGGTTGTGCTGTACCATATCAGCGGCTGCGGCGTCTGCGAAGACTGTCAGGCGGGCTATATGATCTCCTGCCACACGCCCTTTCGGGCCGCTTACGGCTGGCAGCGCGACGGCGGCCATGCCGAGTTTCTGCTGGCGGAAGAAAATACCTGTGTTTCGCTGCCGGACAACCTCAGTTACATCGACGGTGCACTCGTCGCCTGCGGCTTCGGCACGGCCTGGGAAGCCTTGACGCGGATCAAAGTAGACGGACGCGACCGTCTCCTGATTACCGGCCTCGGCCCGGTGGGCCTTGCGGCGGCAATGCTTGGCCGGGCGCTCGGTGCGTCGCAGATCATCGGTGTCGACGTGAGCCGGGGGCGCATTGACCTGGCGCGTAGTCTCGGCTTGGTGGACGAAGCGTTTGAGAGCGACACTGAGGCGCTCGGCAAAATTAAAGCCGTCACAAGCGGCAAAGGCTGCGAGGCGAGCATTGACTGTTCCGGCGTCGGCCCGGCGCGTAAGCTTGCCCTGCAAGGGACCCGGCAGTGGGGCCGGTGCGTCTTTGTCGGCGAAGGCAACGACATTCAGTTTGACGTGTCGCCGCTTCTCATTCATCCGCAGATCACGCTCTACGGCTCGTGGGTCACGTCCGTGCCGCACATGGAAGAGCTGCTGGAGCGTCTGTCGCGCTGGAACCTGCACCCGGAGCTGACCGTGACGCACCGCTTTCATTTAGAGCAGGCGGCAGAAGCTTACGACGTGGCCGACAAAGGCCAAAGCGGCAAAGTCGTCCTTGTTTTTGAGGATTGACAGTGTTTTTGAGGATTGACAGAAACGCCAAGAAGATGTGACAAAATAAGCCACGCATTGAAATGCGAGGCTGGCAAGCTCCCATCGTCGAGGCGACGAAAGATGCTGTCACAAGGCTTTTCTTGTCCTTCTTGTGTCGCGGCGACACTGAGAACTTTTCAGCCTCGTATTTCAATGCGTGGCCTTTTGCCGTAAAACATAGCATTTCACAGAAAGAAACCCAACAAACCCATGCCCATCAATTTTGACCTGCTCAAAAAGCTTTGCGAGACGCCCGGCATTTCCAGCCGCGAAGATTTAGTTCGGGATTTAGTCATTGAAGAACTCCGGCCCCTGACCGACGACATCCAGGTGGACACCCTGGGCAACGTCATCGCCACGAAAAAAGGCAGCGGGGGCGGGCCGCGCGTCATGCTGGCCGCGCACACTGACGAAATCGGCTTTTTAGTGAAATACGTCGAAGACAAAGGCTTCCTGCGCTTGCAGCCCGTCGGCGGCTGGGACCCGCGCACGATGGTCGCCCAGCGCGTCCATGTCCACGGCTTCGCCGGGCAAACGCTGCTCGGAACTTTAATGCCCGCCGCAAAGCCCATTCACCTGCTGACGCCGGATGAGCTGGGCAAGCCGACAAAGATTGAAGAGTTCTTTGTCGACGTAGGGCTTCCCGGCGACGAAGTCAAAAAGCTGGTGGAGATGGGCGACATGGTGACAATGGCCCGGACGACTGAGCGAATCGGCAACAACGTCGTTTCCAAATGCTTAGACGACCGCCTCAGCGTCTTCGTGATGATTGAAGCCTTGCGTGCCGTCGGCCCGCACGCCGCCGATATTATCGCCGTGGCAACGACGCAGGAAGAAGTCGGCCTGCGCGGCGCGACTGTCGCCGCCTATGCGTTAGAGCCTCAAATCGGCATTGCATTGGACGTAACACTCGCTAACGACTATGCCGGCACGATGGACTCCGACCAAATTACCCGCCTCGGCGAAGGCGCGGCTCTCAAAATCATGGACGGCTCGACCCTCAGCAATCCTAAGCTGCTGCGCCACTTCCGGGACTTGGCCGAAAAGCATGGCATCAAGCACCAGCTTGAGATTTTGTCGCGCGGCGGCACCGACGCCGGGGCGATCCAGCGCTCCCGCGCCGGCGTCCCCACCTTCACCCTGTCCCTGCCGACCCGCTACATCCACACCGTCAACGAAATGGCAAGCGTCGCCGACATCGAAGCCACCACCGCGCTTCTTGCCCGCTATTTGGAAGACGCTCATAACGGCCAGTATTAAGCTGCAAAGGAGACTGCTGATGACCACCTCGCTTCAAGCCCATCGCATCGAGACGCTGACTCAGGATGGTAGCCTGACGCTTGACCATTTGCCGTTCCATGCCGGCGAAACTGTCGAAGTCATTGTCCGGGCGAACCCGCCCGAAGGTCCTGCTCAAGCCCGTAATCTCCTGCATGGGACAGTGACACAGTATCTTGACCCGTTTGAGCCTGTCGCGGAAGCCGATTGGGAAGTCCTTTAATGAACATTTTGAGAACAATTCCGTGGGACGAAAAGCCAGAATGGGTTGAACTGATGTTTGAAGTCGGGCCGCACGTTGAACCGGGTGGTCCGACTTATCCTTTGGATTTTCCGTTGCCGTTCAAACTCAGCCAGGACGTTAGCGGCGGTTTCCTCTATGTCGTGTACCGCTCAAAAATCATTGGTTACGCCAAAATACATCATGTTGAACCGCACAACGGCCACCACGTTGGCTCTAATGACCGGCCAGTGAAGCCTGATGATAACATCTTTGTTGATGGCCCTCTTGTTCGGATGCCGCTTGCGGTCAAATACCAGGGTTTCCGAGGAATTCATTACCGCGATATTAACTTACATGGCGTTGCATAGTTTTTGCACCGTTGCTTGTATGAAAACCATGAGCATGACAGAAGAAATCAAAAGTCTTTGGCAAATCTACGATGAAGGTTACACAAACTCCAACGATTTGATCTTAGCCGAAAAGTTGCTTTATCTTGTCAACTTATCTGATACAATATCCAGCCGTGACAAAGAGATGTATGCAAGGTTTGCGACATGCACAATGAACGGCGGATTTTTAGTCAGAGAGGAGAAAAAATTCTTAATCAACTATCTAATTTTGCTCATTGATCATTCTGAAAGTTGTTCTGAGCAGATGCGAGACAGCCATTCCATCTTGGATGTTTGGCCTCAGCAGCAAGGCTTAAAGAACAACCGCGATTCTGCAAATTATCGCAATGAGTTTTTGTTGTGGTTTATCAGAATGTACGAAGCACTGGGAAACATTTTCCTGCAAAAGAGACAATACACAACGGGATACTGGGGCTTTGAGCTAGCAAGAACATTGGAGATTGAGAAATGCAAAATGAAAGAGGATGAATACACTTCTTTGGAATTATTTCTCTGCAATGCAGAGGTATGTATCACTCATGGCGTTGAACTTTCTAGCGATTACGAGCAAGGCGTCAATACAATGCGTAAGCTAATCTGGAAGATTAAGCAAGGCATAGTCAAATATCCATAATGACGTACAAAGCTGTATTCAAGTTTGCAGAAGGCGCGATTGTCACCGTCAAAAACGATAATCCTCAGATGGGTCTTGCTGCTGGGGATACCGGCGTTATTTGGGCGAGGGCTGACATGGAGCCACCGGCTTACGAAGTTTCCTTTAGCCCACAGAATGGGGAAGAGTTTGACGCGCTGATGTACGAGCAGGAACTAACGGAACCTGCGGCAGTCAGCCGGCAGGAGCGTTCTCTCTCGGCGGTATAGGACAGGAAAGAATTAACAATGAGCATAACACGGGAAATTGGGCCGAGTGAGCGGGTCGGCGTCTACGCTGTGCCGGACAATGAGCTTGCCATCGGCAGCACATTGGGCGGGCCGAAGGGGGCGTGCATTATCAAGGCGACGGGGGCACTGCAAGTGGTCTACTCGGTGGAGATCGGGCAGGCGCTGTTTGGAACCGTGGTGCTGCGCCACTATGACGCGGCTTCGGGGATGCACCTGGCGCAGGATCAGCCGGGGCAATTTTTGATCCACCCGGAGCATCAGCAGCACCGATTCGGGCTGCCGGGACTTTCGGTGCAGGAGACTGTGTTTATTCTGAACGGTGCGCCGGCGGTCAACGGGGATGTGGACCCGCCGGGGGTTTACCTGGCGGTGGAGATGCGAAATGACAGCACGGCAGCGGCGCAGATCGCAACTTACGCTTACGCGGACCTGCGCGGCAACACCGGGCATGATGTGGTCGCCGAATACGACGATTCGCGAAATGCACTTGTCGCCTGGAACACGTCGCAGCCTGACTGGGTGCGCGTCTTCGGCTGCTCGGACAAGCCCCTTTCCTACGAAACGACGCTGGATTATGGCCGGGCCGTGGGCGGTGTTTATCCGGGGGCGCTGTCAAACAAAACAGACGCGCCGACGGACCCGCTCGGCGTCCTGCACCATGTTCGCACGATCAATTCCGGCGAAACAGTACGCTTCTACTATTTGCTGTCGTTTGGAACCGGACGCGCGGAGGCGGAAAAAAACTACGCTGCCTGCCCGCCTGCGGACGCGGCTTTGGACAAGACAAAAACATATTACGCGGAAATGCTGGGCCGGTCCGTCTTGATGACCCCGAACCCGGAGGTCAATCGGGGCGTTTTGTGGGCCAAAGCCAACATGCTGCGGACAATGGTGAAGTCCCAAACCGGCTGGTGCTTTGTCAACGACCCGACCCGCTCGAACAACAGTGTCGGGCGGGATACGGCCTGGTTCGCCCACGGGGGCGATTACTTCTGCCCGGACTTTGTCCGCGAGTCTCTCCTGGCGTATGTGCATAATCAGGAAGACAGCGGCAAAGTCGTCGAGTATTACGATATTCGCAACGGCAAAACCGCCGACTACGACTTAAACGTCAACGACAACACGCCGCTTTTAGTGTATGCACTTTGGCACCATTATAACACGTCCGGCGACGAAAGCTTTCTGCGCGACGTTTACCCCGCTGCCGTCAAGGCCGTTCGTTATCTTTTATCCCAGCGCAACGATCAGGGGCTGGTCTGGTGCACGGCAACAGGGACTTCCGATTGGGGCATCATCGGCTGGCGCAACGTCATCACCAATTACCGAATTTCCGGGGCATCCACCGAGGTCAATTCCGAGTGCTACCTCGCCCTGCTGACCGCGTCCCACATGGCCCGAATTTTAGGCAGCCATGATGAAAGCTTGGAGTTTCTGAACGCTGCCGATTCGCTCAAAACCGCGATCAATACCCACCTCAAGAACCCCGACAACGGCTTGTATTACCTCAACATTGACATTGACGGCTTTCCGCGCTCAAATGTCACGTCCGATTTGGTGTTCCCGGTGATGTACGGCGTCGCCGACGAGCAGACATCGGCAGCGATAATCAGCCGCCTTTCCGACGCTGATTTCTGGACGGCAGCCGGCATTCGGACAACCCCGCGCGATGCGCCGGATTACGACCCGGACGGCACCAACAACGGGCCTTACGGCCTGCTGGGCGGCGTCTGGCTCGGCTGCTCGTTCTGGTTCGCGTTTGCCGCCGCCCGCTATAACCCGGAGTTTATGGACCGGGCATTGTCCGATTCGTTCAAGAACTTCTCGATGGACCCGCGCCGCAACAACACCGTGCCAGGCCAGTTCTCGGAGTGGCTGCACGGCGAGACGCTGACCAACGAAGGCATGATGCTGTCCCCCTGGGACCCGCCGCGCTACCTGTGGGCCGCGATGGAAGGCGTCGTGGGGCTGGACCCGTCGGGTGACGGCGTCGGTCTGCACCCCCGGCTGTCGAGCGATTGGAAATGGCTGGCGGTCCAAAATCTGCCGTACCGCAAGCGCCGCTTGACGTACTTTGCGGTCCGCACCCCGGAGCTGAACATCTACGCCAATTTTCAGCCGCACGGCACCTTGCCTTACCAGGACTACGACGAGGACATCAGCGCCCAGGTTCATGCCGGCATTGACAGCGTTTGTGCGCTGGGCCTGCGGAGCGGGGACCGCTTGATGCTGTTTGCCGGCAACACGGGCGAGCAGACCGTGAATGCATCCTTGATGCTTGACGTGCCGCTGTCGGGCCAATACCGAACGCGCCTGTACGAGAGCCTGTTAGGAGAATGGGCCGACCACGGCTTGCTTGCCGCCGCTCATTTCGCGCAGGGCCATGTGCTGCGAATTGAGCGCAAAGGCTTTTGTTTGTTGGAACTGACGCAGGAAGTGTAGAGAAGGGTAGAAAGAGGGGCGTGGCAGATAAAGCGCCGTGGCAAGACGGGAGCCGCCGATAAGAGCCGTGGCAATGAATTGCTCGGCTGTGGGGCGAAGCGCCAAATGTCCATCTTCATGGACAAGGATCAGAGTGAAGGATCAGAGTGGCAGCGTTCTGTTCTTCGTCCGCGCAGGCGGAGGCTTTATTGAAGTGACATTCGGCGCCTCGCCCCACAGCGTAGGAGTTTACTCCTGCACTTTATCGGAACAGACATTGAACCTGGAACAAGACATTGAAACCCGTGAAGCGGCGCTGTATGAAGACTGGAAACGCTACGGCTCGCATCTGGAAGAATATGCGTCCGAGTTTCTCGGAACCACGTTTTTGTTGGTCTGCGTTGTTGGCGCGGTCGTGCTGACGTTCAGCCCGGCCTCGCCGCTGCTTCACTGGCTCCCGAATTTGTATTTGCGCCTCGCCTTAATCGGCCTGCTGCTCGGCGCGGCAAGCTGGCTGGTGGCGCTGTCGCCGCCGGGACGCCTGAGCGGGGCGCATCTGGACCCGGCGGTCTCGGCGGGTTTCTGGCTTCTGGGCAAGATGCACCGGCGCGACCTGCTGGGCTACATCACCGCTCAAATGGCCGGAGCCGCCCTGGGCGCGTTCTTGGGCGGCCTCATCTTTGGCAAAGCCGCGCGGTCGGTTCAGATGGGGTCCCTGCATCCGGGGCCGCATGTTTCGTTTTGGGAGACGGTGCTGGGTGAGCTGGCCTCTACGTTTGTGCTGACGCTGACGATCTATGCCTGCGTGTCCGTCCCCAAAGTGATGCGCTGGACACCGGGGATTGCCCTGGTTGCGCTGACTTTTCTGATTGGCGTGGACGGCAATTACTCCGGCGCAGGCATGAATCCCGCCCGCTGGTTCGGCCCGGCGCTTGCGGCAGGCAGGTGGCAGGACGCCGCCGCGTATGCGGTCGTGCCAATCATCGCGGCCCTCGCAGCGGCTGGGCTTCGGCGCAGGCAGGAACACCCGCATACCGGCAAGCTGTTCCATGACTCCCGTTATCGCTCGATCTTCCGAAACGATACCGCGCCTTCGCAGCCTCCCCCTCATGTTCGCGCTGAAGCCCGCCGCTCTGGGACCTAAAACAGCGGGAACAGCAGCGAAAAATCCGATGTTTAATAATCAGTATTAGTGACTATATATGAGCATGATCAAAAACGACACCACGATTCAAGAACGCCCGCAGCCCTCGCTGGCGGCGACACGCGCCAAAAGCGTGCCGCTGCCGGCGAGTTTATCGGTCTGGACCGGCTACCTGCTGGGCCGGGCAACAGACCAAAGCCGGGAATACTTTGAGGCGTTGGTGAGGCCGCTCGGCATCGGGCGGCGTCACTTTGGGGTGCTGGCCGTGCTGGGCGAAAACAAGCCGCTGTCTCAGGTGGAAATCGGCGAGCGCTTGGGCATTGACCGCAACACAATTGTGCTGCTGCTGGATGACATGGAAGCCAAATCTTTGATCACCCGGCGGCGTGACCCAGCCGACCGCCGCGCCCATTCAGTTTCGCTAACCGATGCCGGGCGGGACGTGCTGGCCCAAAGCACCGACGCGGCCCGCAGCACCAACGACGAAGTTTTTGCGCCGCTTTCTCCGGAAGAGCGGGCAACGCTGCATTCTTTATTAAGTCGCCTCTTCTGAATTAAGTCGCCTCTTCTGAATTAAGTCGCTTCTTCTGA
>CAXUBO010000006.1:53773-64614 GCA_964249345.1 uncultured Armatimonadales bacterium
TAAGTCGCCTCTTCTGAATTAAGTCGCCTCTTCTGAATTAAGTCGCTTCTTCTGAGAGTTGATTTTTAAGAGCCAATGCGGCAGAGTGTGAGTAAGTCATGGCAGTAGAAATGACACGAGAAGGAATCGCAAGAGAGCGGCGGCAGGAATTGACCGCCCCGCAGGCAGAAACACCGGCCCCAAGTCCGTTGGCGGCCCCGAAGCCGGATGTTACCTCGGCGGTCAGCGCCCACCGCTGGTGGATTTTGATCGGCCTGATCATGGCGGCGGCACTGGAGATTTTGGATACTACGGTCGTCAATGTCGCCCTGCCGCAGATGGAAGGCAACTTAGGCGCGACCACCGATGAAATCGCCTGGGTGTCTACGGGCTACATTCTTTCCAATGTCATCGTGCTGCCGATGACCGCCTGGCTTTCGGGCCGGTTCGGGCGCAAGCGGTATTTAATGGCGTCTATCTTGATCTTCAACATCGCCCGCTTTATGTGCGGCTTGTCGGGCAGCTTGGGCGAAATCGTTTTCTGGCGGCTGGTTCAGGGCGCGGGCGGCGCGGCCTTGATTTCCACGGCGCAGTCCACGCTGGTGGAAATTTTTCCGCGCTCGCAGCTTGCCACAGTGCAGTCCATTTTTGGTCTGGGCCTGATTGTCACGCCGACGCTTGGCCCGGCTTTGGGCGGCTTTCTGACCGACAATTATAGCTGGCGAATGATTTTTTTCATTCATGTCCCGCTTGGCATCGCGTCGCTTTCTTTGGTGGGCCTGTACTTGCAGGACTCGCTGCATCAAAAGCGGGTTAATACCGTAGACGTGCCGGGGATCGCCATGCTGGCGGCGGGCATGGGGTCGCTGCAATATGTGCTGGAAGAAGGAGAGCGATACGACTGGTTTGACGACGCCTGGATTACGCGCCTGACCGTGATTGCGATTGTTTCGCTGGCGGGCTTTGTGGCATGGGAGCTATCGCCAAGAAACAACGCGCCGATTTTGGACCTGCGCGTTTTGCGGGACCGTGGCCTGGCCGGTTCGGTCGTGCTGGGCTTGGTGCTGGGCGTCGGCCTGTACGGCGGCGTGTTTATTTATCCGCTGTTTGTCCAGACCATTTTGGGGTTCTCGCCAACTACGACGGGGCTGGCGCTGATGCCGGGCGGCCTGCTCACGGCAGTGGCGGTCATCATTTGCGGGCGGCTTTTGCAGCGGGGGTTCGATGCCCGCATTCTTATCCTGGCCGGCATGGTCATCTATATTGGAGCGATGTGGCTGCTGGGGCATCTGACTTCGCAAAGCGGGATTTCCGATACCCAGCTTGGCCTGATGGTGCGCGGCTTTGGGCTGGGTCTGATTTTCATTCCGATCCAGACCGTGGCGTTTGCCGGCTTGCAGGGGGCGCAGATCGCGCAGGGGGCGGCCCTGTACAACTTGATGCGCCAGCTTGGCGGCTCATTCGGCATCGCCATCCTGAACACATACATCACGAACATGACGGCGTACCACCGGGCGGACATTGTTTCCAGTTTGACCAGCGGCAGCCAGGCTTTTCAGGACCGCCTGGGCGGCGTCGCCGCCGGACTGCTCGGCGACGGCTACAGCGCCGCCTCGGCCCATGCCGCCGCGCTGGGCGTTCTGGACCGCACCGTGCAGGCGCAGGCGTCAGTGATGGCCTACAACAATGCGTTTATCCTGCTCGGCATCACGTCTGTCCTCGCGATGCCCGCCGTGCTGATGCTGCGTAAGCCGAGGCGCGGGGCCGCGCCCCCGGCGGAGGCGCATTAGAGTGCGGAGGCGCATTAAAGTGCGAAGGCGCATTAGGGTCTTGACTTTTCCGCCGCTTTGCGGCTACAATCGCCCGTACAACATCATTTAAGACCGCTGGGGGTGCCGGCGCGATCAATTCTTTTTGATTGCGCCGGCTGAGAGGCAGACGCCAACCCCACGAACCTGATCCGGGTCATGCCGGCGTAGGGAAGCGGGAGGCAGGCTCATCCGCAGTTCCTTTTCTTCTGGAATGAATTGCAAAAAGGCCGCCGTCCCCAGCTTTCTGAGGCGGCGGCCTTTTGAGCGTCTCGTCCAAGACGCCCAGCAAAGCCAGCAAAGAAAGAACTATGAGAACTAAACCTGCCCGACACGCTTTTTCTCCTGCCCGACACGCTTTTTCTCCTGCCCGACGCGCTTTCACTCAAGCGTTTACGCTGATTGAGCTGCTTGTGGTGATCGCCATTATCTCAATTTTGGCGGCGATTTTGTTTCCCGTCTTTCAGAACGTCCGCGAGAATGCCCGCCGGACTGCCTGCATCTCCAACGGCAAGCAGATTGGGCTGGCCGTCATCCAATACACAGGCGATTATGACGAGACCATGCCAATCTTCCAGGGATACAATGACGGCACGGTTCCGGCGGCGGGCGGTGCGCCAGGAACACCCACCCATAAAGGCATTGAAGATGAACTGAACCCTTACACAAAGGCCAGCGACTTGTTTAAATGTCCCGACGACTCAGGCGGGCCTGCCGCAAGCAGCGCCTCAACCGCAAACCAGAGCTACCACGACGATTACGGGTCATCGTATCGGTTTGACATCGGCTCCTACACGGTCAAAGGCGGGCCGGACGGTTCGTATGAAGGCAATTTAGAAGTGGACATTCCGTCCAACATGACAAGCCAGGGCCTCGCGCCGCAAGTGCCGCACACAATCACTAACAGCCAGTTTGTGTACCCTTCCGACACGCGCATCATGCGCGACGAGATGTTCTCGTTCTTCGCGGCCGACCAAGACCCCGGCGGCACGAAGTACGGTTATGCTCCGACCTACTATAAGCAGTGGCATCCCGGCGGCGGCACGGTCATTTTTGCAGACGGTCACGCAAAGTTCATCACAAAAAGCGTTGATTTTGACAACGAAGTTGTCTGCGTGGACGGCAGGCGCGGCGGCGACCTTGATCCCAACACGGCGACCGACGGCAATTCCTACACAACGGATTACGGTCTTTGCGACTGATGAATGTGCTAATTCTCGCCAACGGCGAGCCGCCGTCACAACTGCTGCTGGCGCGGCTGGCCGCCGAACATGACTTGTTCATCGCCGCCGATGGGGCCGCCTTGAAGGCCGTTACTTTGGGCGTGCCCCCGGACCTCGTCAGCGGGGACTTTGACTCGCTGGATTTGGACGCGGCGCGGGCGGCGCTGCCGGACGCCGAGTTCGTGCCGACGCCGGACCAGAACCAGACCGATTTAGAGAAAGCGTTCAATATCGCGTTAGGGCGCGGCGCATCGGCCATGACAATTGCCGGGGCGGCGGGCGGGCGGATTGACCACACGCTGGGAAACTTCTGCCGGCTGCTGCGCTGGCGCGAAGAGCTGCCGGATTTCCCGGTCACTGTTGTAGAAGACGGCTCGGAAGTGCGGGCCGTCACCGGCGAGATCACGCTGAAAGCCGAGATTGGCGATGCCGTGTCCCTGCTGTCCTACGACGGGCGGGCGCGGGTCAGCATCAAAGGCGTTCGCTGGCCGCTGGAAAATTTCTTGCTGCCGGTAGGGGTAGGGGGGCTGCTTAATGAAGCCGCCGCCCCGGAGGTTCACGTTAAAGCTATGGGGGGCGTTGTTTTGGTCTGCCATTTGCAGGCATGGCGGAGGCAGGCGTGACAACTGATCTGCGGGCAGCATTCACGGCGCTGGACTGGAGCATTCTGGCGCTGTATCTTGGCTTTCTGGTCGTCATCGGCTTCTGGCCCCGGCGCGAGACGACGGACGACTACCTGATTGCAGACCGGGGGCTGAGCCTGCCGGTTTTTACGGCAACCCTGGTAGCGACCTGGTACGGCGGCATTCTGGGCGTGGGCGAGTTCGTGTACTCGTCCGGCCTGGTCAACTGGACCACAAACGGGCTGCCGTACTATGTGTTCGCGCTGCTGTTCGCCGTGTTTCTCGCCCGGCGGGTGCGCGGCGGCGCGGCCCATGTTTACACGATCCCCGATAAGCTGGCCGAAGCTTATGACACGAAAACGGCCCTGCTGGGAGCGGTGTTCGCATTTGTATATGCCGCGCCGTCCGCGTATATTCTGATGACCGGAACGCTGCTGCATATTTTGTTCGGCTGGCCGCTGCTGCCGGCAATGCTGGTTGGGATGGCGTTCTCGGTGGCGTATGTGTTTCGTGGCGGCTTTTTGGCCGATGTCCGGGTCAACACGCTGCAATTTTTGTTGATGTTCGCGGGCTTTATTACCGTCGCCGCCGTGTGTTTGACCAAGTTCGGCGGGCTTGCGTTCCTGACGGCTCCGGGCCGCCTGCCGCCGGGACATTTGAAGCCGAGGGGGACTTATGACATCGGCTTCGTCGTCGTGTGGTTCTTTATCGCGCTGGTGACGCTGACCGATCCGGGCTTCCATCAGCGCTGTTACGCCGCCAAAACGCCGCGTGTCGCCGCGCTTGGGATCGGCGCTGCTGTCCTCTGCTGGATGCTGTTCGACGCGCTTTCGACGACCACCGGCCTGTTCGCCCGCGCCCTGCTGCCGCATCTGGCCGATCCCAAAGTCGCGTTTCCGGCGCTGGCGGAGCGTGTCCTTCCGCCCGGTTTGAAGGGCTTGTTTTACGTCGGAATGCTGGCCCCGATCATGGCAAGCACGGTGTCCTACACATTCATTGCCGCTGTGACTCTGGGGCGCGACTTTGTTTGGCGACTGAAGCGTGACCCCGATGCGTCTCAGGTCCCGGCGTACACGCGCTGGGGCCTGGCGCTGACTTCCCTGTTGTCCATCGTCATTGCCCTGCTCATTCCGTCCGTCGTGAAGCAGTGGTACTTCTTCGGCAGCGTCTTTGTGCCGGGGGCGCTGCTGCCTCTTTTGGGGGCGTATGCCGCGCCGCGCTGGCGTCCGCCGCCGACATTTGCGTTTTTGTCCATGCTGCTGGGGGCGGGAGTCGCCTTGTCGTGCCTTCTGTGGGGCTGGGGGCATGGCGGCTTTGATGACCCGCAATTCCCGCTGGGCTGGCAGCCGATGTACCCCGGCCTGGCCGCCGCTGCCGCCGTTTATAGCCTGGGACTGCTGCAAGGCAGACCGGCGGCGGCATTCCGCCTGCCGGATGTGTCATAATCTTTGTATGCCGCCTCTTCTGGAAGCCCGCGACCTTTCCGTGACCGCCGCCGGAGTCCTGCTGCATTCTCATCTCTCGTTTGCGCTGGAGCGGGGCGAGCTGGCCGCAGTCACCGGGCCGTCCGGCGCGGGCAAAACAACTTTGCTGCGGACGGTGTGCGGCCTGCAAGACCCGGCTGCCGGAGAAGTTCTGCTGGATGGGAGAGACGCCGCCGCGTGGGGCTGGCCGCAGTTCCGGTGCAGGCTTGTATTGGTCAGCCAAAAGCCCATTCTAATGGCGATGACTGTGGAAGACAACCTGCGCCGCCCGTTCAGCTACCAGGCAGCCGCCTCTGCGCCATTTCCTGTGCCGGAAGCGAGGCGGCTGCTGGATGAGCTGGGGGTCGGGACACAGTGCTGGACTCAGGACGCGCAGACGCTCTCCGTCGGACAGCAGCAGCGGGTTTCCTTGATCCGGGCACTGCTGCTGGAACCGCCGGCGCTGTGCCTGGATGAGCCGACTTCCGCGCTCGACCCGGACTCGGCGGCGCGGGTGCAGGCGCTTTTAAGCCGCCTGGCATCGGAGCGCGGCCTGGCGGCGCTGGTGGTGACGCACAGCCCGCAGCAGGCGCAGGAGTGGTGTTCGCGGCAGATCAGGCTGCCGGGAAGGGTGACAACAGAGGCGTGAACGCCTTTGTTCTTTTGGAAACTATACAGCAATGGGGTCCACAGGGCTGAACCCCCGTTCTTCAAAAGGGCAAGCGCCCCCCTGCGTGGGCGAAGAACAGCACTGTTGACTTTTCCTCTGCCCGCGCAGGCGGGGAATTGCACCTTTGAAGCACGGGGGTTCAGCCCTGTGGACCCCATAAATATATGATGCCCGTTCAGCCCATCAGCTTTCTCCAAATCGCCATCGCCACCCTGCTGGTTGTCTTCTGCGGTATCCTCAGCGTCCTTTTTCGGCTGCGCCTGGAAAAGCAGCTTGCGGTCGCCTCGGCGCGGACAATTGTTCAGCTTCTCCTCGTCGGGTACGTCCTAAAGTATGTGTTTGCGCTGCACAGCCTTTTGCTTATCCTCGGCTTGGCTCTTTTGATGACCGGCATTGCCGGGCGGGCGGCGACCGGGCGGGCGGCTTATACCTACAAAGGCATTTTCGCGCATTCGTTTTTGTCGCTTGCCGCCAGCGGCCTGCTGACCACCTACGTTGTCACGGCGGCGATTATTCAGGTGCATCCCTGGTATCGCCCGCAGTACCTGGTGCCGCTGCTGGGCATGATCCTCGGCAGCAGCCTGACCAGCGTGTCGTTGACGCTGGACGGACTGCTCGGTGATGTTGCCCTGCGCCGGCCGGAGATCGAAATGGAGCTGTCGCACGGCGCGTCCGCTTGGGAAGCGGCGCATGGCCCGCTGCAAAGCGCGGTGCGGCGCGGCATGGTGCCGACCATCAACTCCATGCTGGTGGTCGGCATTGTTTCCCTGCCGGGCATGATGACCGGGCAGATTCTCGCGGGCAGCGATCCCCTGCAAGCCGTGAAATATCAGATTGTCGTCCTGTTCATGCTGGCGGCGGCCACGGCCCTGGGCTGCATTTTGTTTGCTCTGCTGGCCTACCGGCAGCTCTTCAACTCCCGTCAGCAGCTTGAAGAAGGCCAGGTTCTTCGCAGCCGCCCTTCCTCTTTTTAAACCTTCTTTGAAATCTTCTTTTAAACGCTCCGCCCTCGTCTCTCCTGCCGTAACCGGAAAATGCCAATAACAGAATTATGCTTTCTGTGATTGAAATGGTCGAAGCGCAGGCCGAGCAGCGGCCCGAAGCGGCGGCGGTCGTGTCTGCCGGCGAGACGCTTACCTACGGCGCACTCCACGCAAAATCAAACCAACTGGCACGCGCCCTCAAAGCGCGGCGCATAGGCCCAGACGCGCCGGTCGGCGTCTGCCTGGAGCGGTCTCTTTTAATGCCTGCCGCGCTGCTCGGCATTCTCAAGGCAGGCACGGGCTATGTGCCTTTGGACCCCTCATATCCGCAGAGCCGCCGCGACTTCATGCAGACGGATGCCGGCGTCTGCCTGGTTGTGACCGAGGCTGCGCTGCAAGGGCAGGGGACGAGTGGAATGGAAACGCTGTGTTTGGACACGGCCTGGCCGGAAATTGCCGCAGGCAGCAGCGCAAACTTAACCCCCCAGACGGACGGCTTGTTTTACATCATTTATACTTCGGGGTCTACGGGAACGCCGAAAGGCGTTCGCATGGGCCGCCAAGCTCTTGCCAACTTGGTAAACTGGCAGATCAGCGCAAGCCGCAAGCCGGATGCCCGGACGGCGCAGTTCGCCGCTTTAGGGTTTGACGTTTCCGCGCAGGAAATCTTTGCGACGCTGTGCGGCGGCGGAACACTCTTCCTTGTCCCGGAAGTCTTGCGCCGGGACCCGTCCGGCCTGCTGCGGTTCCTGGATGATTGCGCCGTGGAGCGGCTGTTTTTGCCGTTTGTGGCTTTGCAGCAAGTGGCGGAAGCGGCTGCGTCGGAGACGGGCCGATTGGCGGCGCTGCGGGAAATCATCACAGCCGGCGAGCAGCTTAAAATCACGCCGGCCATTCGCGCCTTGTTTGCCCGGCTGCCGGACTGCGCCCTGCACAACCACTACGGACCGTCGGAAACCCATGTGGCAGCGGCTTATGCGCTGCCGGGGCCGGCGTCCGGGTGGCCGGTCCTGCCGCCGATTGGCCGGGCCGTTCCTGGAATGCAGGCGCGGGTGGTGGACGGGGAATTATATCTGAGCGGCGCTCAGCTTGCAGACGGGTATCAAGGACGGCCCGACTTGACTGCCGAACGGTTTGTCTCGCTGCCCGGCGCGGGTGCGGCACGCTGGTACAAGACCGGCGATCTGGCCCGCGAGACTGCCGAAGGCGAGCTGGAGTTTGGGGGCCGGGCCGACGGACAGCTTAAAGTGCGCGGCTTTCGGGTGGAGCCGGGCGAAGTGGAAGCCGCGCTTCTGGCCTATCCCGGCATCCGGCAGGCGGCTGTGACTGCCTCTGAGCTTGCGCCGGGCGATACGCGCCTCCTGGCGTATGTTGCCGCGTCCGGGCCGGTTGCCTCCGACGCGCTGCGCGAGTTTCTTGCCGCGCGTCTGCCGGATGCGCTGGTGCCGTCACGTTTTATCGCATTGGAAAACCTGCCGCTGACGCCGAGCGGCAAGATTGACCGCCTGGCCCTGCCGCCGCCGGCTGCCGAGCGTCCGGCATTGGCCGCCGCGTTTTTGGAGCCGTCGCCGGGCCTGGAAGCGTCCATCGCGCAGGTCTGGTCGCAGGTGCTGGGCCTCGCGCCGGTGGGCGCAGGCGACAGCTTCTTTGACCTCGGCGGACGCTCATTGCAGATGGTCCAGGTGCATCAAAAGCTCAAAGAAAGCGTCGCGCCGGACGCCGAAATCACGGCGCTGTTCCAGCATCCGACTGTTCGCGCATTGGCCCGTTTTTTGACAAACGGCGGCGAGACGAAAATTATCCCTGCCCGCGCTGCGCCCCTCTTCGGTGAGAAAGACAGCGCCGTCGCGATTGTCGGTCTCGCGGGCCGGTTTCCCGGCGCGGCGAATGTCGCTGAGTTCTGGGAGAACCTCAAGAACGGCGTTGACTCGATCACGCACTTCACCAATGCTGAGCTGGCGGATGCCGGGATTGCACCGGAGAAGCTTCAGAGCTTGGATTATGTCAAAGCGCGGGGCGTGCTGGAAAACGCAGACAAATTCGACGCCGCGTTTTTCGGCATTCCCCCGAAAGAAGCCGATGTGCTGGACCCCCAGCACCGGCTCTTTTTGGAATGCGCTTCCGACGCTTTAGAAGACGCCGGCTGCGACCCGGCGACTTACAACGGCACGGTGGGCGTCTGGGCTGGGAGCAGTCTGAATACCTATTTGCTTGCCAATCTGTGCGGTACACGCGCGGACATTGAAGAACTGGTGCAAAGCTATCAAGTCGGCAATTATCCCGTGCTTGCCGGGAACGACAAAGACTTTCTGCCGACGCGCGTTTCCTACAAGCTCAACTTAACCGGCCCAAGCTTGTCGGTCGGGACCGGCTGCTCGACTTCGCTTGTCGCCGTGGCCCAGGCGTGCCAAAGCCTGCTGTCCGGGCAGTGCGGCATGGCATTAGCCGGCGGAGTTTCGGTCGCGTTTCCGCAGACGCGCGGGCATGAGTACCAGCCCGGCGGCATGGTCTCGCCGGACGGCGCGTGCCGGACGTTCGACGCTGAGGCGCAAGGGACAGTTTTCGGCGGCGGCGCGGGCGTCGTGGCCTTGAAGCGGCTCGCAGATGCCGTCGCGGACGGCGATCAAATCTATGCGATTATTCGCGGCTACGGCCTGACAAACGACGGGGCGCAAAAAACCAGCTACACTGCGCCAAGCGCGGACGGCCAGGCGGAAGCGATCTTCCAGGCCCAGGTGATGGCCGGGTGGAGCGCGGACACGATTTCGTATGTGGAAGCGCACGGCACGGCGACGCCGCTCGGCGATCCGATTGAAGTTTCCGGGCTGACCAAAGCGTTTCGCCGGACGACCGGCCAAGTCGGCTTCTGCACTCTTGGCGCCGTCAAGCCGAACGTCGGGCATCTGGAAGCGGCTTCGGGCGTGACGGGCCTGATCAAAACCGCGCTGGCCTTGAAATACAAGCTGCTGCCGCCGACCCTCCATTACCAAACGCCTAGCCCGCGCCTGAGTTTGGAAAGCAGCCCGTTTGTTGTCCGCGCGGAACTGACGCAGTGGCCGGAAACGAACGGCCATCCGCGCCGGGCCGGGGTCAGCTCGTTCGGCGTCGGCGGCACCAACGCCCACGTTGTTTTAGAGGAAGCGCCGCCCGTCTCTGCCCATATTCCAGACTCGCGAAGCGAGTGGCAGGTGCTGACGGTTTCGGCACGGACCGAAACGGCGCTGGAAACGGCAACGGATAACTTGGCACGGCATCTGAAAACGCATCCCGAAACCGATTTGGCCGATGCTGCGTTTACGCTCCAAACCGGGCGACGGGCGTTCGCGCAGCGCCGGATTGCCGTCTGCCGCTCTGCCGATGATGCCGCCGCTGCTTTAGAAATGCGTTTAGAAACGCGCGATGCCGGGCGCGTTTTGACGCAGAGGGTCCCGGCGCAGACGCCGTCAGCCGCGTTTCTGTTCCCCGGCCAGGGAGCGCAGCAGGTCGGCATGGGGCGCGAGCTATACGACGCTTATCCGCAGTTTCAGGACAGCCTGGACGAGTGCTGCACGCTGCTCCTGCCGCTGCTGGGTTTGGACCTGCGCGAGACGCTTTATCCAAAAGCCGGGGAAGAAGGCGCGGCGCAGAGGCGGCTGGGCCAGACCGGGCTGGCCCAGCCGGCCTTGTTTGTGTTCGGCTACGCGCTGGCAAAACTTTGGATGGCCTGGGGCGTGACGCCGTCGGCGATGCTCGGCCACAGCGTCGGCGAGTATGTCGCCGCCTGCCTGTCCGGGGTCTTCACGCTGCCGGATGCGCTGTCCGTGCTGGCGGGCCGGGCGCGGCTGATGCAGTCTCTTCCGTCCGGCGCGATGCTGGCAGTTCGGCAGCCGGGCTCGGAAGTCAAGCGCCTGCTCGGCCCCTCGCTTTCAGTGGCCGCCGAGAACAGCCCGGCGCTGTGCGTCGTGTCCGGACCGACCCCCGCGATTGACACTTTGGAAGCGCAGCTTACGCATAACGGCGTGGCCTGCCGCCGCTTGCCGACTTCTCATGCGTTCCATTCGGCGATGATGGACCCCATTTTAGAAGAATTTACGGAGATTGTCCGGCGCGTGC
>CAXUBO010000007.1:0-36949 GCA_964249345.1 uncultured Armatimonadales bacterium
TCATCCTAAACAACTAAATGAGTACCACTACCATAAAACAATCGGCTTCGTGCGGCTGAACCTTGCGGAAGCTGAGTATCTTGTGGATGTCTACCAGCGGCTTTTCACTGCGCCGGAAGGTATGCAACATGCAAACTTTGAACGCCTTTACGACACCGCAGAGGGCTTTGAAGTTGCCTGCGGACACACGGAGATCGGGCTACGCGCACTCAGGCCGCGTGATGTCTTTCGGGGTGAGAAAGGAGTTCCTGCTGCACCCAAATCAACCGAAAGCGAGAAAAGGCTCGCTTTTGACACTTATCAAGCTTGGATTGTCGCCATGCTAAAAAATGAAGAACTTCTCAAACGAGCCGAAGAAATGGCTACTGCCCTCTACCAGTTTCAAGAGCAAGACAAACGCTTGAAAACGACGAAGGGCGAGATGGTAGAAAGACTGCTCAAAACAAGAAACTGGAAGGATTTCGTTGGAGAGCTTGCCGAGATGCTGAATGAGAATGCAGGTTACGGTGACTTATTCAACAAAGTCGTCGGCGATACTGCCACTGTGACTTCTGATAGATTTCCACTCTTTCTGGCACTGCTCCGCTTCAAGTACGCCTTTGTCAAGGCTAAGGTAAAGGAAACCACACTATGACTCTGCAATCTTCTTATCTCTACTTGCGCGGGCTGCGGCAGGTGGACCACACCGTTTTCTGCGTCGCTAAGGAACAGAAGACGTACTTCGACCCAATTTCTAATCGCTCCGTGCCCTACTCCAGCGGGCAGCAAGTAAAACATTCTGTCTTAGATCAACTTTCTGATGAGTTAAACGAAGCGCGTGCGCCAGTCGTTTTCAACTGGGAGCTTTCTCTCAAAAACGGAAAGCGAAGTCTAGGGGAAGGTGCAGCATGGTCAGCGTGTAACCCCATCTTTGTCGACCAGCTTATCGGCGGGTGGATGAAGGCCAGCAAGGATGCTGAAGAAGGCGTGACTATCAAACGGCGCAGCCCGCTTTCAATCTCTGCCATGCGTCCGCTACATCCAACGCTTTCGGCTTTAGCAAGAGAGATAGGAACTTTTGATCGCAGCAACCACCCGGAACAACACAAAATCCGCGTGACAGATGAGAATGGTAAGGAAGTGTCACAAGAAGAATTTCTTGGATTTTTGCAATTTTCTAACCGTGCAGCTCCAATGAAAAAGTACCTGCCGGAAGATCAAATAGGCCAACGCGCTAGTGGTTTGTTCGTCTATGATGTTGCAATTGATTTACGAACGCTGTTTAGTGTGTCGTCTGAGACTGCTAATACTTCTGAGCGAGAACTTGCGGCGGAGACAATTGCTTCGCTAAAAGAGGCTGGGTGGCAGAAAAGCGCAGATGGCATACGCCTCATTTGCCCGAAGGAGCGCCGCGACCAAATCGTTCCAGCACTGGCACACAGCTTGCTCCACTGGCGCGTTACCAGCAATCAATCGCGCACTTACAGCCCCCAGAACACTCTGGCGTTTGCGATCAGCAAAAATGCCAATCGTTTGGGAGCAGCCATTCGTGCCGATCTGACCGAGGAAAGCGAATACAAACGCGCCGAGCCGATTTTGGACACGCTGGACGGCGTGAATGTTTACACTGCGCTGACGGCAAGAGCCTATATCCGTGAAGTCGTCGCCAGTGTCGATGCACTGGAACAGGCCGAAGCAGACTTGACCGCACAGCTTCTTGAGTTCAACTATGATGCCTGATTCACTCAAAGACCTGCGGATTGGGGGGACGGAGGTGCATTATTATGTGCTGTGTCCGCGCAAGCTGTGGTGGTTCGCGCACGGCATGGAGCAGGAGCATGTGTCCGGCGGGGTCGGCGCGGAGAACGTGGCGCTGGGCCAGCTTGTCCACAGCGAGAGCTACGCAGACATCAGCCGCAAGGACGTCCTCATTGACGGCCTGTTGCGGCTGGACTTCACCGACGGCGGCGCGGTGCATGAAGTCAAGAAGAGCCAGGGCGGGCAGCGGGCGACCCTGTTTCAGCTTTTGTATTACCTGTATTACTTGAAGCACGAGAAGGGCATCGAGACGACCGGCGTCATTGACTACCCCAAACAGCGCCGCCGGGAAGAAGTCACCTTGACGCCGGACCTGGAAGCGGAAGTGGAGCAGGTCATCGCCGGGGTACAGGCAACGCGGGAGCGGACGATGCCGCCGGTCGTGCCGGCGCCGATGGCGGTCTGCAAGAAGTGCGCGTACCAAGATTTGTGCTGGAGCTAAAGATGTGCTGGGGGTGACGATGAAGAACTACTATGTGCTGTCCAACGGGCGGGTCAAGCGCGAGGCCAACACGCTCTACATCGAGAACGAGGCGGGCCAAAAGAAGCCGGTGCCGATTGAAGACGTGGAAAGCTTGTACCTGTACGGTGAGGTGGACCTGAACACACGGCTCCTCAACTTCCTGTCGCAGAAGAAAATCCCCCTGCACGTCTTCAACTACTACGGTTTTTACGCCGGCTCGTACTACCCTCGCGAGTACCTGCACTCCGGCTACCTGCTGGTGCATCAGGTCAGCCACTACGCCGACCCGGACAAGCGCCTGATGCTGGCCCGCGAGATGGTGCGCGGCGCAGCCCACTCGCTGCTGCGGAACATCGCCTACTACGAGAAGCGCAAAGGCGGCGAGGAGCGCGAGCCGGCCGGCGAAGTCGGCATGGAAAATAGTCACAATGGCGCTCAGGATGGTCCCATCCCAAACAGCCCAATCCTTAGCGGCGTCCCCACTGACCCGGAGACCGAAGCCGCCGTGGATGCCGCTGCCGCTTCTCCCGCCGATGGCACGGGTGCAGACGCAAACCCAGACGAAGATGCAGAACTGAGAGAGGAAGCAGATCCGCTGGCCGGCGCGGTCGTCTGGGACAAAGTCCCCCGCCCGCTCGGCACCCTGCGCGACGTCATCGGCGGCTTGTCGGATCTTATCGGGGCGCAGGCCGAAGTCAACGCCGTGCGCGGCATTGAAGGCAAGATGCGCGAGCGCTACTACCAGGCGTGGCACCATATCCTGAGCGACGGCTGGACCTTCGAGCGGCGCGTCCGCCGCCCGCCGGATAACGAGGTCAACGCCCTCATCTCGTTCGGCAACTCGCACCTGTACACGGTCTGCCTCGGCGAGATTTACCGGACGCAGCTTACCCCGACAATTTCCTATCTGCACGAGCCGGGTGCCCGCCGCTTTTCGCTGGCGCTGGACTTGTCGGAGGTCTTCAAGCCGCTGGTCGTGGACCGGGCCATCTTCCGCCTCATCAACACCGGGCAGCTCAAAGACAGCCACTTCGACCGGAGCCTGGACGGCTGCTTTCTGACCGACCCCGGCAAGAAGCTGTTCCTGAACGCATTGGAAGACCGGCTGGCGACCACGATCAAGCACCGCCGCCTGGGCCGGTCCGTTTCGTACCGCCACCTGATCCGCCTGGAATGCTACAAGCTGGTGCGCCACCTCACCGGCGTCGAGACTTACCGCGCCTTCCGCGCCTGGTGGTGACTCAGGAGGCCATCTTATGCAGGAGACCCTTTTATGTATGTAATTGTCGTGTACGATGTCGGCGAAAAGCGGGTGGGCAGAGTCTGCAAGTTCATGCGGCGTTACCTGCCGCGCGTCCAGAACTCGGTGTTTGAGGGCGACTTGCCGGAGTCCAAGATGGAGGCCATGAAAACGGGCTTGAGAAAGCTTTTGACGGAAGAAACAGACTCGGTGCTGCTGTGGGTGCTGCGCGATGCGAAGTGGGTGGACCGGCAGATCATCGGCTGCGAGAAACTTCCGGTCAGCACCATGTTTTAGAACTCCGGGATTAGAACTCCAGGCGGGGAGATTTTTCCAGATAATGCTCCATCTCCGACCTTTTCGCGTCGTCGGTCTCCGGTAGCCATGTTCTACAGGAGAGACCGACGACTTTTTGGTGGCGTTCCGCATCATATCCCGTTTTTTTATGGCATAATTTCGAGAGCGGCCTACCCATTCGTATAGCCGTAGCGGGTGCGCGACTGACCGGCACTAAATGTGGCCCTTTAATAGAACCAGGCTGGAATTGAAACCAGGTCATACAGCAGTACCCCCAACCGCCCCTTGCTGACACCTTTAATAGAACCAGGCTGGAATTGAAACCTTCCCTCGGTCTATCCGACCTCGCTCCTCGTCTTCATACTGGGCGGGGCCGACTTTTCCTTGTGTCTTTTCTGCCTGCGCCCGCGCCTCTGCGAAAGGCCGTCATAGAAAAATGCTTGGCAGGCAGACTTGGCATGATTTGTGCAGTCTTATTCTTCCGTCAGGCGTTCCTCCCGTTCCTGTCGCCTAACTCGTTCCTGTCGCCTAACTCGTTCCTGTCACTTGATCTCCTCCAGGCCGATGCCGGTTCTGGAAGCGCCCGCCTCCAGCCGGACTCGCTCCCTCTTGACGAAGCACGCGACCCTCGCGGATGAAGGTCTCCATTTTTCGGCACATCATGTTCCCGGCACGTCCTTTTTCTCAGCCTAGTCTTACCGCCGGGACTCTTCGCTTGCGCTTTCTGATTTTCCCATTGCAGTTTTTACGATCACGAAAAGGAGCACCCCCCATGACACCCGACAGCACTACGACACCCGGCGACACCGCCAGGACGCCGGACGCCCTCGACGGCGCAGGCATTCCTAAAACAGACATGGGTCACGCCTTGCGCGTCGCCAGCACCCCGGCGTTCCCCGGCGGCAGCCGGGAGGCGGAGCGGCAGCCGGGAGGCGGAGCGGCAGCCGGGAGGCGGAGCGGCAAATCGAGCCGCGCATCGCCCGCATGGAAGCTGAGATGGACGCGGCCCGCAGCCGGGGCGTACTTGGCCTCATGCGCCTGCGGTACGAAGCCTGGCTGGAAGAAAAGATGAAGGGGCCGGCCATCGCCAAGATGCAGGCCCGGCAAGTCCTGCTGGAAGAGCAGAGGAAGACCGCCGAAGCCGAGATCCGCCTCAAAGCCACAGTGCAGTCCGGGGAAGTGGGCGCCCAGCGCCACCGCATCGAGTGAAACGAGGTCAACCGCCAGCGCCTGGCGGGAGAACTGCACGCCCTGGGCATGATCACCCTCTCGCCAGGACCCGCGCCGGACGTTCCGTCGCCATCCCTCGGCTCCTCCCCGCCCCCGGTCGGCACGCACGTCACGGACGATCAGGTGGAGTCCGTGGCGCTGCGAGGCTTCCTGAACGGTGTGGAGACGGAGGAAGACTGGCTGGTGTACCGGGGGGAGCTGGGGCAGCACTTGCCGCCCTATACGGTGGAGGAAGTCGGTTCGCGCCTGCGGGAGCTGTGGCGGATCAACCGCCAGGCCCAGACCGTAGCGTAGGGAATAAAGATGTATAAACACTCAGAAGGAGTGGCCCGCGCGGAGACCCCGTCAGCCTACCCCGACGGCATCGAGGTAGGACGGTACGTCGCGTCCCCGGGGGCGGAGCCGGATGGGGTCCGCTTCCTCTGTGACGCGCCGGAACTGGAGCGCCACCTCGACACGCCCTGGTTCCGGGCCTACGCCGCCGAACGGCTGGACGTACCCCTGCCCGCGCTTAGCGGTACTGGACGCCTGGACGCGCCGGCCGGCGCGGCGCGGGTGGGTCCGGACCTGCTGGCCCGCCACGCCTGCGTGGTCGGGGCGACCGGCAGCGGCAAGACGCGCCTCGCCCTGCACCTCCTGGCCGAGCAGCTCCGGGCCGGCTGCTCCGCCGTCATCCTCGACCCCAAGATCGAGACCCTTCACCACCTGCTGTCGCTGGCCTACGGCCTCGACATGGGGCCGGAACAGGTCACGGTCCTGTCGCCGCACCTGTCGGGGGCGGGAGCGCCGGGCTGGAACCCGCTGGACGCGCGGGCGTCCGGCCTCTCCCCAGCGCAGGCGGCCGCCGACGTGGTTTCCGTGCTGGAGAAAAGCACCTCGTCCTGGGGGCCGCGCATGGGCGACCTGCTGACCAACGCCCTGATCGTCATCGCCTCCCACGGCCTGTCCCTCTACGAGCTGGCCCGCTTCTTGCAACGGGACGACTACCGGGAAGGGCTGCTGCGTGAGCCGCTCCCGACTGGGGCGGCCAGCAAGCCCCAGGAGAAAAACGAAGTGCCAGCGGCAAGCAGCCTGGCCTTGGGCGGCATCGCCTTCGAGGAAGCGCGGGACTTCTTCCTTTCGGAGTTCGCCGCCTGGGGCAAGTCCGAGCGGGCGGCGGCCGTGGCTCCGGTACTCAACAAGTTCCGGGAGCTGCTGCGGACCCCGTTCCTCCGCGCCCTGCTCTGCGCCCGGCGGACCACCCTGCACCTGGGGGCGCTCTGGCACCGCCCCGGCCTGGTGCTGGTCCACCTGGACAGCGCGGCGCTGGGAGACGAGGGCGTGCGCCTCCTCGGCGGGCTGCTCGCGCACCAGCTCCTGCGGACCGCCATGCGTTCGGACGGTTCGGTGCCGGTGGTGCTGGCGCTCGACGAGATGGGCGTGTCCGAGGAGTTCGTCGGCGGGGCGGCGGCCAAGATCCTCGCCATCGCCCGGTCGCGAGGATTGCGCCTCCTTGTGGCCTGCCAGCACCTTGACCAGCTTTCGGAGGGACTGCGGACGTCGCTGCTGGCGAACACGTCGGTACGGGCCTTCTTCCGCCTCGGCTACGGCGACGCCCGGCTCGTTGCCGCGTCGCTTGCCGCCGGGACAGGCGAGCGGGTCTCGAAGATCGCCGCGGACGTGGGCAAGCGGGACGCCGAGGGCCTTCCGGAGGCGTGGGCGGAACGTACCCATACGGTGCGGGACGGGCGGGGCGAGCCGGTCTGCCTGTCCCCCGCCGCCGTGCAGGCGTTCTGGCACCTGGCAAAGAAAGCCGGGGGCGACGCCCAGGTCGACGGGCTGAAGCGGCTGGCTTCGGTCTCCGGGACCGGCCGGCTGTACGTGCATGCGGCGGACACGAAGAAGCCGGTGGAGCTGTCCCGGTACGTGCGCGGCCTGCCGCCGGGGGACTACGGCCTGTCCGGGTCCGGGCCGATCCGCCTGGTCGTGTCCTTCCCCCGCCCCCGGCTGTCCGTGGTGTCGCGGGAAGCGGAGCGGGAGCGGCGGTGGATCAGGACGCTGGGCGAGCTGCCGGTGCGCCAGGCGGCGCTGCGGCTGGCCTCCGGGGAAGCACGTGTCGTGCAGGTGGTGGCGGTGTCGGACCCGGTGCCGGCGGCGGGCTTCGAGCGGTTCCTGTCGGCAGCGGTGGCGGCAAGCAGGCAGTCCGCGCGGGAGGTGGAACAGGCGCAAGCCTGGCGGCGGGAAACGGCGGAATGGGTGGCGGAAGCAAGGGTTGCTCCGGCCGATGCCGCAGCGGTTCAGGCGAATGCACCCGTTCAGTCAAGTCGCGTTGCTAAAGATGGTCGTCCGCGCCTCCCTGGACAGCCTCCTCACAAGCCTGGTACAAAGCAAAGCCCGCCTACCGGGCTGGCACCCGACGCGGAAGAGATACCAAAGCCCGGATCGCACGGCAGTACCGCTCCGGAGAGGAGTGGCCGCGCATGCGGAAAGGATCACGCCGGCGTACCAGCCAGCAACACATCCCCAGCCACAGAAGCGGTACAAGTGGCAGACCTGATCGCGGAGGACGGCAGCCTTGCCTGAACAGTCTCACACTGAACGATCTCAAACTGAACAAAGCGAAACGAAGCATACTCAACCAGCCGCCCCCGTGCTGCCCCGCCGACGGCGCTACGCCCGCGCCCCGTCGCCCGCCGCGGTCCTTTCACTGACGCCGACCAAGACCCGGATGCTGCTGCTCCTTGCCGAGCTTCGCTTCCTCTCCCTGCCGCAGATCGCCCGGCTCTGCTGCCCGACGGAGCGCAGGAACCTGTCCGAGAAGAGTGCGCGGCGGCAGATGCGGGCGCTCTTCGACGCGGGACTCGTGGACGTGCTGCCTGTATCCCGTGCGGCCTTGGCCCCGTCTGAGGCGCCTAACGACGCTTCCCTCCTCTATGGCTCGGCCCCGAACGTCTACGCGCCCACGGCGGCAGGGCTGGACGCGCTGTGCAAGGCCGGTCTGCGGGACAGAGAGCCGAAGGGACGGACGAAGCCGGCCTACGGCCCGAAGAACAGCCTGTTCCTGGCGCACGAGCTGGCAGTGCGGGACGTGCGGGTCTGGCTGGAAGAAGTCGCGCGGGAGGGCGGCTACGCGCTGGAAGCTTGGCACGATGGGAAGGATGCGGCGATTGATCTGGTGCGGACGCAGGCACCCTACCAGGTGCGGCCTGATGCCTGGTTCGTGCTGCGGCTGGGACAGGCAGTGCTCGTTGGGCTGGTCGAAGTAGACCGGGGAACAGAGCGAGGCGACCGGCGCTGGGGCGAGAAGCTGGCCAGTTACGAAATGCTGTTTGCAAGCGGGCAGCTGCCAAACGTGACGGGCTACGTCAACGCACGGGTCTTGGTCATTACGCCCGACATACGGCGCCGTGACCTGCTTGCCGGCCTCATTGCGGATCGAAACGGAACAGATCAGGTCATGCCGATCGCCACCCGATGCTGGATTTCCAGTATGAACGTGTTAACCTTGCCGAGCCTCTCGGCGGAACGTTGGCGGCAACCGGGATCCTCAGCACTCAGGCCACTTGTGCCGCACTAGGCTGGTTCCACGCCTCGTGTATGCACTCGGCTTGATAAATAGGTCAGAGTTCGACGATCTCACCGATCAAGCCTTGCTCTACGGCTTCTTCCAGGGACGGCTCGTAATACTTCAACGCAAGTTTCCATAGATCATCTTTGGTGAATGCACTGCCTTGAGCAAGCTGCTCGATCATCAGTTCGTTCGAACGCAGCACGGCCTCTGCTTCGTTTAGACGCTCCCGCAACAGCTCTACCCGCATCTGTGCATTGCCGGAGAAAACAACGTTCAGAGATACTTGCGACAGGTGGATGCCGATGCGCGTATCGCGGACCATGGAGCGCTTCTCACGGGGTACCGACAGGAACGGGTATAACCCCGCTGAAAGAACGGTGCCGATCCCGACTACGTAGATGTCGTACCCGGCGACCTGTCGCCACTGGCGCAGGATTTGGTACAGCGCCCTTCCGCAGGCGGGATCCCCTCCCGTCGAGGTGACATAGACGAACAGGACGGTCTCGTCACGTTCCCGCAGCTTGTTGAGTCCCTGGCGAAGCGCGGCTACCATTCCGGCGTTCACCTCTCCCGACAGCACGATAAGCGGCATGGCGTCTGATTTTCCAGCCCGGTAGACGCTCTCTGGAACCGTGTAGTCCATCTCCAAACGGTCGTACGCTAAAGGATCCGGATTTTTGTCAGCCATAGAACGGCGTTATATTTAAGCATTTTTACCATCGCTAAAAAGTCTGCATCGTGCAATTGCGTCAAGCGAACGCTTGTAAGTTATGCAGGCAGTTTGCTAGAGAAAATGTTTTGTTTGCACCAAATGCAGTACGGGTACTGAAGACATAGCAAATATAGATCTTCATAGATATTTGCAGAAAGAGAGGAATCGGTCCAGTGAGCAAAACAACCCAAGTTATCGGTGCAGGAATTGCCGCAGCCTCTATTGCGATGCATCCTGTCAGCAAGCCAGCGTCCCCTCCGGTTCCCGATGCCGGTGAACAAGCGGCAGCCGTTACGGATGCTACATCAGAGGCGAGCAAATCTGAAGCAAGTGAATCCTCCTCGTCTCCCGAAGCAGCCCAAGCTCCACCAAAACCGTAGCGGCCAGATAGCCTACATAGCAGAATGCAAACCACAAGATCAAATGAAACAAACCCAATGGGCATCTGTCGGGTTTGTTTTATTTACGAGCCGACTGGAGCCGCTACGTTGTCCCGGAACAGGGAGCCGTCTTAAATGTAGCAGAGGGCGACCATCAGCTCCTGTGGCAGGTCTGCGCCATGATAGAGCATTCGGAAACGTATTCCTGCGCTTGTTGCCAGGCTAGACTGCAAAGAGTGACCGGCATACTTCTTCATTTCTCTGCATTCTAATTTCCTACGTTAGCACACGTTCGAGTAAATTTCGTTAATGTACTTGCCCCTGCCTGTCATGCGTTGAGTTAGTGTTCAGCGATTGCACGGGCAGGGGTAGAAGTAGCCTCGTTCTTCAGACCAGCCGCTTTCGTTTCTCGACGCGCTTGTTGCCCAAAATGTCCCGCACGACGCCGACGCTGGTGTGCACGCCACGCACGAAGTCCGGGTCAAGCTGGGTGTAGAGGAGCGTGGTCCGCGTCTCTTTGTGGCCGGCGATCTGCTGGGTCGCAAGCAGGTTCACTTTTGCCAGTCGGTTCAGCGAGTAGCGGCGCAGGCTGTGCAGCGTGATGCGGTCGCTGATCTCAGCATAAGTTGTAACCTTCTTCAGTGACTTCAAGAAGCGCCCTTCATCCAGCCGTCCGCCGAACTCGCTGATGAACAGCCAGCCCTCATCCTCCTGCCCCGCCATGATCTTGCTGCGCTGCCGGAGCCAGACGTTCAAGGCTTCCACCCACTCCGGACTGACCGGCAAGGTGCGCGGCTCGCGGCCCTTACTTTCGCGGATGACGATCTGCCGCTCTTTGGCCCGGTAGTCGTCTACCTTCAGCGATAGCATTTCGCCGATGCGGCACGCGAAATCAAGCAGGCCGAGGGTCACCGCGTAGTTGCGGTCTCGATGAAACACGCGCTTGGCGACAGGGATAAAGCGGATGGGAGGGTTCTTGCCAGGGTTCCAAAAATCAGGAACAGCTCGGAGCAGCGCCTGCATGTCGGCGTCTGTCGGCATGTACTGGGCCGGGCGTGGCACGTGGCGAACCTGATAATCGGTCAGCAGGCTACGCTCGATGATGTCGTTTTTCTGGCGCCAGAAGAAAAAGGCTTTGGCGCATACGGCGTCATGGTGCAGGGTCAGGGGAGCTTTGCCGGCTTCGGCCTGGCTGACGAGGTAACGGTCCATGTGGCGCTTGCCGAACCCCGAAAACGGGATATGCTGGGCTGTCGCCCAACGGGACAAGCCGCCGATCTGGACTCCGTAGTAGCGCTGGGTTTTTTTCGCACGGGTGGCCTGGAGGTGGAGGAAGAACTCGTGGAGTGCTTCTTCCCAGGTAAAGGAGGGGATAGCTGATGACATCTGTGCCCATTGTCCTACTCTGTTAATAACGATCTGTCATTAACGTCAGGACGAATGAATTACTGATTAAGTGTGTGAGGAAGCCGACACGCGGATTCGAACCGCGGACCTGCTGTTTACGAAACAGGTATTCCTACCAATAACGAAAACAGGAAAGTGGCTTCAGATCATGCTGAGTGCAGTCCGGCCAGGAACTGACTCTGAAAAACTGTGTGACTTGACAGTACCCCACCCCAACGGGATTTGTCAAGACTTGAACGAAAATCCCAAAAACAACCCAAAACAGCACGCTCATTGAGCCGAAGCGGTTTTCCGTAACAGCACCACCATCAAGTTTTATCGCAGGCAATCTCCTGTGCAAGCCGAATCAAAAGGCCGCGCTGGTCTTCGTTCAGCATCCGGAACACATCCATCATCAACTGCTCCTGCCGATCACGCTTGTCAAAAATATTCATCACGATCGTGGCATCTGGAATGACTGTGGTAATCGGATAATGCTCCTTCACTTGGTAAAAATCCACCACCTTCGGCCCGCCTACAAGGTCCGTCCGGGAAGTCTCTAATGCTCCCGCCAACCGCTCTAGGTCGTCCGCCAGAACTCGTGTCTTCGCCTGCTCCCACTGGGACACTAGCGACGGGCTGACCTGCATCTTTGCCGCCAACTCACGCTGTGACATCTTCAAGAACCGCCGTCGTTCCCGTATTTTACCGGCAACGAAGTTCTCTACAAGCGGCTGTGCCCGCCGACGACCGAGGGTGCTGGCAACAACAGCATGACCGGCTTCGTGGGCAAGTTCAGTTCTCTCGCGTCTCTCATCAGAAGTCATAGGTGCCCTCAAACGCTTCCTCCACCTTAGCCCCGGTCAGAGGATGCTCCTCCGCGCGGCCCGGCAGGAACTCCCTGGCGAACCGGGGCTGGGCGGCTAGGCACAGGTTCTTCGTTGCGCCTTCTGCGATCGCACCGGAGAGTTCTTCCGAAGAACCGGAAGGGTTGTGTGGGCTGCTGGGTCGGGTGTTCATCTGGTCTATTGTACCCTCATGGGCGTCTGCATATTTATGCACATATTTATGCGTTAGGCGGGTGTGCCTGTACTCTACTTCTCCCCATCCTCAAGTTCCTCGGGAATCTTGATGCCTTCCGAACGCGCTACTTGCCGGGCGATCACTTCAATCACCGCCGTCTTGCTGATTCCCATTTTCGCCGAGAGCCTCCGCAACGCATAATCTTCACCCCTCGAAACCCTGATCGATGAAGACACTGTTGCACGCCCGGACCACTCGGCGGTGTAGTCGTCAGTCACCCAATAGATCGCACGAGACGCCCAATACCTGATCAAAACCCAGCCCATCAGCCTCGCTGAACAACCCAGAGCAACCGATCCCGTCGGTGCCTGCATAGACCAGATCGAGAGTTCCGGCCAGTACGACAAGACACAGGACGGACTGCGCCGTAGCCAGCAAGGGGATGTCTGCGGCTCTCGGATGGTCTGCCAGGTGGTTTCGGCCGGGGATGGCGTGAACCCGCTGGCTTCGGAAGTTCTCATAGTGTTCTGGAGCATGGAGACAGGGAAACAGCGACCGCTATTGGTCACCGGGCTGGGCGACATCTACATGGACTTTTCCGGCCGGGCAGTCTAGGTGCGGAACACCGCCAAGTACGCCGTGCCGGTGGCGGCGACTATGGCAGCGTGGGCGAATCAGACTGCGTTTTTGCCCTCGTGCATAAAATGACCGAATCCTGTGGCAAATTTGACGATGATATGAATAGAGGGCGTTTCGCGAATGCCCAAAGACCCGGCCTCGGCTGGGCAAGGAGACAAAAAACATGGCAGACATCGACACAGGTTGTTCAGACGTAGAAAGACACCGGATGCTTTGGGGCGGCTTTCACCTGTTTTACGAGGATTCCTTCAAGGAATTCAACACGTTCAACGATGTGGGTGACAAAGACTGGGTTGCAATCGACATTGAAGAGTACGAAGCAGGCGAACACACGATCACTATCTTTTTGAAAAACGCTGGCATCAAAAATGCTCTGATCCGCGAATACAAAGCAGAATCGAAATGCTGGGAACCAGATTTTGCGAAAGTACGTTCTTTGCTGGCAAACAGTCACTGCCGCCCGGAGTTTGATCGCCGTTATCTGCATACCAAGCGGCTTGAAGCGCCTGGGCGGTACTTTTTTCGTCGTGATCAGCGCTTCCGCTAGGCCCAGATCGGCACTCGTTTGCCAACAATTGTAGGCACCCCCAGTTGAACTCCCCCAGCCGTCTCCGGGCGCAGACAAACGTGAACACCCCCACAGCCACATTCCCCGGTTGCTGGGGGTTGTTTTTTGGCTGTCTCCAGGCCCCCTCAGCCGGCTGGTGTTCCGGGAAAACTCTTGCGGCTAACGGGATGTGAGGAAAGTTTCCGAGGACACACAGCCGGCCGGACAACCCAAAAACATCCCTTGATCCACATGCTGGTCTGCGACGGGTTTTATCGGCGCTTCACGGTGATTATCTTCATTCGGCACAATCATCAAGGTACTTGATCGCCATGATTGTGTCGAAGCGCCCGATCCTAAGCGTGCGGTTCGGCTGAGTGCCACGCGAAGTAAAAACTTGGAGCGAACGCCCGGAAGCGGCGAGAGATCTGCGCGAACTAAGAAGCAAAGTCAGCCCGGCGGTGTCGATCAAGTCAACACGCCGTAAGTCAACACGCCGTAAGTCAATCGACAGAGTCGTTAAGTGTTCCGAAGCAGTAATGGTCGGAATGCTTTCAGCGAACGGTTCAGAAAGCACTTTGGTAGTGACGAGATCCACGCTCCCGGTGACATCGAAAATGATTTCAGTGTCCGTTGTCCTGACGGCGTATGCAAATGTTTCAGCCAGTCCGAGAATGGCCCCCAATCTAACCAAAATCCCTGGTAACCAAAATATGCCCGTTAATTTGGGTGATGAAACAGTCAAGCATACATCCACGGTCTCCGAACCTTGCAGCGTGGATGTGGCGGAGAGATCTTCTTGCGGGGCGTCGCAAGTCTTGTTTTACCGTTTCGGGCGTATTACTTGCCGCGATGTGACCGGCCAGGGGATTCTGCATCAAGACTAGATCGGCAGGCATCTCCTTCCGATCCGGTGAACGATCCTGCCAGTAACCAGATAACCTTCAGGGAGATCCGTGATGGAAACTCACCTTGATTCTCTTTTCGACATTGAGGCGAGTCGCCTGAACCCCATCCTGGAGGCGGTCTCGAAGATGCGGGGTGCCGAGTTCCTCGGCTTCTCACGGCAGGAAGTGGACGGCAAGGCCGACACCCTTCTGTGCGACTTCAACTATCGGACACCGGACGGACTCACGGGAGAGAAGACACTGTTCGTCAAGCGTTGCGCCTAGGGCGGTATCGCCGCGTCCCCTCATTATCTCCATTTGGCTTTGCACGGTGTTTCGGTCCCGCGCCTCTACGGTTCGCTTCGTGGTACTGACGGTCGGGAAATCATCTTTGTGGAGCCGCTCACGGCAACCGGCTTCGACCGGGATGACGAGACGGAGTGGCGCTGCCTGCTCTCCCTGCTTGCCCAGTTCAACGCCTGCTCCATCACGCCCGGATACGCCCCCTACCTGCGCGAGTTCGATCAGATCGGACAAGTCGGTGGCGACCTCTGATGTCGGTCTTGCCCGCCTTCCCTGCCGATGCCGAGATCGAGGCCAGCCTTCGGGCGACTGGTGTCAAGAGACGCAGGTTTCGGGTCTGCGAGAATCAAGTGATGGACGAATACGAAGATCGTCAAACTCCTTGAACTGCAGCCAAGGGCCAGCGCGATTTCGCGCTGACCTTTCTATTGTGGAGCTACTCCCCGTCCAATTCGACATCCATCTCCAATTTTCATCGAGCTCCGGCGGCAGAGCTCTTGATCGGCTTCAATGCTTCAGCAGAGCCTACTGCACTGACTTTGGGAGCGGGCTTCCAGAAGACGAGTCAGCAACTCCTGAGCGTATTGCCGGTCCCGCTGCTCCCCATGCCTACAGCCGCGTATTTTGCCGCAGAATAGATCACACTGCAAGCAGAATAGATCACACTGCAACTTGGGCTAGCTCATCAATTTTGCTTAAACTAATACAATTTCGATGAAGATCGTCTCGGCCAAGCAGCAGCGGCCACCGAGACGAAGCCGGTAAATCAAAATTACCCTGACCGGCCGCCAACCGTTCGAGGATTGCGGTCCGCTTCAGGTCGCTGTCTCCTGCCAGGACCTGTTCTCCTTGATCCAGGGGCATCTCGTAAAAGGCCGTAGCCTGATCGTTGAAACCACCCGAATGCGTCGCCCGCACCACGAAGCGCTTCGAGGCCAGAGGGGCTGCAAATGCCGGCTGGTGCGGCTGCAAAAGAAGCTCGAAGTCATCCGGGCCATGATCGTAGTCGAAGCAGAAAGCCACCAGGGATCCGCTCACCGGCTCGATGACCGGCTCGCCTTTGTCGGACATGAAACCTTTGCCGTAGACGTAGTCAGTGTTCAGAATGTGCTGACGAACGTACTCCTTGAAGGCCACATCTACTTCATCATCTTCTTGACCGCAGCTCCGAATATGCAACAACTTTTATCCTTCCACTAACGGCATGACGTAGAAGGTCGTTTCCATCTTGCCCATCAGGAATTTCGTTGCCCGAATTAAATAGCGCGTGGCGGGTACTGCGTAGCGCGGACCTTCTGCATGGAAGGTCTTAGAGCGGTTGTTTTTGATGTAGGCGGATTGATAGGGCTGGACGATCAAATCGTAATCATACGACTGGTGCCAGTTCACACCCCGCATTGAGGCGATGAGATCGCCGCTCAAGTCAGCGGTTACGGCAGCCGGATAGACAGGAACCTCCTGGATAGCCAGAAGGTCGTTGTTGGCTCCGAGGGCAGCTTCGCTGGCTCCGGGGGCGGCTTCGCTGGCCGCCAAGTTGTTTTTGTTGTTGGTAGTTTCCATAGTGTATTCTTTCAGCGTGATCTTTTCATCTTTCAGCATCGTCTCTTAGTGGTTTGTTGAACTAGATCAAGGTGGGAAGTGCCTTACATTGCCCTCCTATTTACAGTATCTGCGTTCCCACGCGTCAAAAAGGCAATGCCCTCCCAAAAAGATTCCGGCACGGCTTTTAGTCCCCCAAACCCACATTTCGCTCCGAAGCCGCTTCTCCGGCAGTCATGTCTGGCAATACCGATCCAGCAGCGAGGCCAGCAGAGCTACTCTGAATCAGCCGCTGGGTCTCCGTTCCAGCGCCCATATCCGTGGGAGACGGTTCGTTAAGTTCGTATGGCCCAGCGGTCAGACACTGGCCCCCATCTCAATGTCGGCTTCGGTCCGCAGACGCTGACAGGCGATCTCGCAGTATTGGTCCGCAATGTCGATGCCAATGAACTGCCGCCCCGCTCGCGCGGCCATTACGCATGTTGTCCCACTTCCCGCGAAAGGATCGAGTACCACATCGCCTTCTTGACTAAAGCAGTGGATCAGGTCAAGTGCCAGTTTGTCCGGGAATGTTGCCGGATGCTGCTTCTTGACCCGGTTGCCCTCGGTATTGCTGGCGGCGTAATGCCACACTGTGCCACGGCACTTTGTCGGGTTGACGATTTTCGCAGTGACCGGCTTCATGGAGCCGTTGGTCTGGCGATCCGTGCCCGCAAAGCTCTTGCCCGCGTGCTTGCTGGGCACCATCAACGATGTCTTGTCGAACGTCTTTGGGCGGTTGCCCTTGAAGAAGATCAGGATCGACTCATGGTCTACCCGGAAGCGCTTACTCCACCATGCGCCGGGATTTCCAGCCCGGTGGTAGAGACACTGCTCGAACAAGCGCCATCCCACGGTGTCGCACCAGTCCAGGGTTAAGCGTGCGGTGGTCAAAGACTTGGCAAAATCTTTGGTGCCATCGCCGATAACGACGATTGCTGCCCCGCCTACTCGGGTAACACGGTAGAGCGCTTGACCGAGGGCAGGCAGGTTGAGCGACCAGTCCCCATGGTAGCTGCGAAGGGTATCGTACGGCGGACTGCACACGGTCAGATCGATCGCATCGTCAGGGATACGGGCGGGTACCTTGAGGCAGTCTCCCTGCACGATAGAACTTGGGCGGATAATGGTGCTGCCCGGAGCAGCGCCTATGTTGTGAAAGCTGTCGTCGGTGCAGGCGCTCTGGGCAGCTTCTGTGTCAATGTCAGGAAGGGGGCCGACAATGCAGTTGACGGCAGCGCTTGGGCGCTGGCTGAGCCATTCGAGGCAATCGGTGTTCACGATGAGTTGATCCATAATGGTATCATCTGTGATCTGAACCGCGCGACTGGCAACCCCTAGTGATTACTTTCAAATTTCTTCGATATTTTTTTGACTGCTCCGATCGCTGAATAAGTTTGAGAAATAATCCAGCCGGTCAGCACATATATACACGGTCATTGAGATAACATTCTGGGGTTCTTTCACACTCTGAATAGGATACAAATGGCAAAAAGACAGCGGGGCAATTTTGCCCCGCTGTCTTTTTGTTGTTGATCGGACTGTCTTTCTGCTTAGATTGAGCGGCTCGCAAGTTCGCCAATGTACTCCGCCAAAGCACGCGGCTCTCGGCCCAAGACCGACCGCAGAGTAAGCGCATTGCCGCCGGGGAAGCCGTACTTGTCGTAGTCCGCGTTCATCGCCGCGAGGCCATCGCGAACCGGCCCTTCCGGGAGATGCGCGGCCCGCGCCCACTCGTCGAAAGCGGCTTCCCCGGCCTCAATCTCGCGACCGAGCGCCCTGCTCATCAGGGCCGCGATTTCGATACGGTTGACCATGCCTGCCGCGCACAACTCAAATGTGCCGCGGCTCAGGGTGTCCCCGGTCAACGCAAGCGCCGCCGCTTCCGCCACATCCCGGTAGTCCACATAACAGACCTTGGCAAGCTTCGAGAACGGCAGGGGAAACTGGCCGCTTTTGACGATGCCGGCCCAGCTATCGTCGAGCGTCTGCATGAACATCGCCGGCTGCAACACGGTGAAGTCCAGACCTGACTCATAGAGAGCCGCTTCTACCGGCTGCTTGGCGGCATGGTTCGTCATCCGAGAAATAGTCGGGTGGATGACGCTGGAAAAGACGAACTTCTTGACCCCGGCGGCTTTGGCGGCCTCGACCATGGCAACTCCCATTTCAGCCTCATCGGGCGCAAAGGCCGGACCCAGGTGAAAAATGCCGTCTGCACCCTCGGCGGCGGAGCGCAGGCTCTGCGGGTCACGCAGGTCTCCCACCATTGTCTTTTCCACCCCCTCTTCGCTTTTCCATCCCCTCTTCGCGTGCATCGTTTGCTTTTCTTTCATCCAGCACGAGGGCGCGGATAATGACACCTCGCTTAAGAAGCTCAGGCACAACAAGGCGAGCATACTTGCCCGTGGCTCCCACCATCAACACCCTTAACACCTGTTCCATTTCGTGTTCCTCTTCATTTCGTGTTCCTCTTCATTTCGTGTTCCTCTTCATTTCGTCTTCCTTCACTGCCGCCGTGCCATGGCCGCACTTCAGTAGTCCCGTCTGTTATCATCAAGAGGATGTCGCCCGCCCCAAGCTGCAAGGGGGCCGAAGCTTATTCTCGGTCATACTCTACGCCAAGCAGCAGCCCGGAGACAGGCGCTGCTTCCATCTAGCCGTCTGCTCGCACTAGGACCACCAGGGGATCACGGACAGTGTCGCCGAGGTTCTTGGCATAAGTTGGATATAATAAAGTACCGCGTACCGCAGAGTTATAATCATTCAGAGGGTGAAATGTTTCCCAAGATGTAGGAACGGACACAAGGGGGTTGTGTCGGCAGAAGAAACTGCCGTTTCATCGTCGCCGCAGGCTGTGACTGTCTGTTGAGTGGCGAAGGCAGCGAAAGGCCAGGATGCAGTCATGCTCGATTTCCCTTCTGAAGTGTCTCCCGCCCCTCCTATCCATGCCCCGTCCGCTTTGGAAGCGGCACAGGCGGCGCAGTCCTCAGCGGAGAATGTCGCCGATGCTCTCACTGTTTCCGAACGCCAGTACCGGCGGCTGTTCGAGGCCGCTCGCGATGGTATTTTGATCCTCGACAGCGACCAGGGCCGAGTCACGGACGCCAACCCCTTCATGACGGAACTGCTGGGCTACTCTCACGAGGAGTTGCTCGGCAAAGAACTGTGGCAGATCGGGCTGCTTCAAGACAAAGCCGCAAGTCAGGAAGCCTTTGAGTGCTTGAAGCGGGGAGGGCTACATCCGTTACGAGGACCTGCCGCTCCAAAACCAGCGTGGTGAAAAGCGTCAAGTCGAGTTTGTCTCCAACTTATACCGCGAAGACGGGCATATGGTCATCCAGTGCAACATCCGCGACATCACTGACCGTAAGCGCGTTGCGGCGGAACTTGCGGCGGCGGACATCGCAGTCGCCGCGCATCAGTCTCAGGCTGCCGTGCTGGAAGAGCGCACCCGCATGGCGCGGGAAATCCATGATACGCTGGCGCAGGGGTTCGCCGGGATCGTCACCCAGCTTGACGCGGCGGAAGCGGCTCTTGCCAATGTCCCCACGCCAGCCTCGCTCGAGAGCCTCCCGATTGCCCAAATCCAATGGGACAAGGCCCAGGCCCGCATCGGCAAAGCGCGGGAGTTGGCCCGCGAAAGTCTTGTTGAGGCCCGTCAGTCCGTGGCTGCACTGCGCTCCTCGCCGGTTGAGGTAACGCCCGAAGGCTCCGAGTCGGCTCCTGTGAGTGAGGCCCTAGCTCGTCTTTTGACCCGGAAGGTACAGGGAACAGGCGTCAGAAGCCGGTATGTGCTGGAAGGCGTCCCGTGTCCTCTGACGACTGACGCGGCGCATTGCCTGCTGCGCGTGGGTCAGGAGGCCGTTGCAAACGCCCTCACCCATGCACAGGCGGAAGAGATTGCTGTCGAGCTAGCGTTTGACACGCAGGAGGTGTGCCTGCGTGTGCGCGACAACGGGCGCGAGTTCGATCCCAGATTGTTTGAGCCCAACGTTTTAGAAGCACAACGGTTCGGGATTACGGGAATGCGGGAGCGGGCGGAAAAGGCCGGCGGGCGGCTCGTGATCCTCAGCCGCTTGGGAGAAGGAACTGAAGTGGAACTCACGCTGCCGATCTTTTGCGACCCGGCTGCTTTAGATTTACTTTCTTTGGACCCGCCTGTACAGAAAGCGGTCACAGCATGATCCGCATTCTCATTGCAAACGACCATCCGATTGTACGTGACGGCCTCGTCGGGGTGATTGAAGAGCAGGCGGACATGGTGGTCGTCGGCCAGGCCGCCACCGGCACCGAGGCGCTGACGCTGTACCGCAAGCACCGGCCCGACATCACCCTGATGGACCTGCGGATGCCCGAGATGAACGGGGCCGAGGCGATCACCGCCATTCGCCGCGAGGCTCCGGCAGCTCGTGCGATTATCCTGACGACCTACGATGCCGACGAAGACATCTTCCGGGGCCTGCAAGCAGGGGCCGAAGCGTACCTCCTCAAAGACGTCGGGCGTGAAGTCCTGCTGGAAACGATCCAAGCCGTTCATTTGGGTCAAACACCAGTCTCGCCGGAAGTCGGAGCGAAACTTGCGGGCCGGATCGTCTACGGCCAGCTTTCCGAGCGGGAAGACGCGGTGCTGCGGCTGATGGTGCAGGGCATGAGCAACCGTGAGATCGCCGCGTCGCTGTTCATCACGGAAAGCACGGTGAAGTTCCACGTCACGCATGTTCTGGGCAAGTTGAACGCCGAGGACCGCACCCAGGCCGTGATCACCGCGCTGAAGCGCGGCCTTGCCAGCTTGCAGTAGGTCACCTGATACAACAAAAAGACCTAGACAAAAGGACAGCCCGCAGGCTGTCCTTTTGTCTAGTTTAAAGCTGAACTTTCGAGGGGCGACAGAACTGCTACCCGTCTTGTATACTCCGTAGAAAGATGAGTTCCTTTTGATCAGCCTCTTTTTGATCTAACAGAGCATTCTTCGATGAGATGCCGCTCACTACCAGGAGAACAAAATGATGACAGCAACTTTCACGAAAACTGCGCCGCCAGAATGGCTCATGGCAATGTGGAAAGAGATTGATGACAAGACCTTTGGCAAAGGGTTCGACTGCTTTGCCGAAGATGCGATCTGCAACCTCGGCATCGCAGACTGGCATGGCCGCGAGGCAATCCGCGAGAATCTGCGTGCGTTTATCGACCGAGGATTCACCGCGCATCACGAGGTTGTCGAATACTGGGACGGCGGACCGCTCAAGGTCTTTCGCGGTATTGTTACAATGACGCCCAATGACCCCAGCAAAGGAGCCGTGAAGCCGACGATGGCCCACTTCTTCTACATGGATGAGGCGGACCCCACCAAGGTCAGCCGCTGGATCGGCGCGGTCGGCCCGACCGAGTTCTAAAGCCAGTCCGCCTCTGATGACATTCGCCTATGTTGGTACTCGATCTCTCCGGAACTTTTGTTTTCGCCCTGAGCGGAGCATCCACAGGTGTGAAATGCCGCCTCGATCTTTTCGGTGTGCTTGTGCTGTCATTCGCCGCTGCGACTTCCGGGGGCATCTTCCGCGATTTGTTGATCGGGTCTGTTCCGCCTGCGGCGATTGGGGATTGGCGCTACCTGGGCGTCGCTTCGGTCGCAGGAACGATTGGCTTCTTTTGGCCCGCTCGCATGGCCCGGCTCCGCAGCCCTGTTCTCCTGTTCGATGCAGGCGGTCTCGCTTTGTTCGCTGTCTCCGGCACTCAGAAGGCGCTCGCGTTTGGGCTTCATCCGGTGATGGCGGCTTTACTGGGGATGCTGACGGGCATCGGCGGCGGGATCGTGCGTGATATTCTGCTGGCGGAAGTGCCTTTGGTTTTGAGGAAAGACCTGTATGCCGTGGCTGCTCTCGCTGGGGCGCTGGTTGTCGTGCCGGTCATTTGCTGCGCGTCTCTGTCATCGGCGCTGATGTGGGGGGCGCGGTTCTACGCTTCGGCCTCCGTGTGCTTGCCATTCGTCGTGGCTGGCACCTGCCCAGTGCCCACTCCTGATCAAAATGATGAAGGCAAGAATAGGAAACAAGTGGCCTTCCAGGTCAAGCAGAAAGTCACGGTCAACCACGTCACCTACGTTCTCGGCAAGCTGAACGCTGAAGACCGCACTAAGGCCGTCATCACCGCTTGAAGGTGCGCGTGAGTGGCCCAAGCGGTCTTGGTTTCTTACAGGTATTCGTAGAGACTCTGCTGGCCGGCGTTCAGGTCTTGAAGCATCAGCAGGGACAGACAGCCGCCGAGCGCCTCGCCTGAAGGTGTCTTCGTTTGGCTCATCAGAATTATCCCTCTTGTTTTCACGGTCAGCTCACCTTGGATGACTTGAAGTCATCAATTTGCCCTTGAAGTGCGAGAGATTGTTCCACGGAGAGATTGCCGAACCCAAGTGTTGTCTCGGCGCGTTCATCTCTTCGGTCGGTCGTGGTGGGGTCCTGAATGGCGGATTTCACTCCTAAATGGGTCAGCTCGTCCCGGAGTTCCACGGCAAGCTCTAACGGCAGGGTGGCAAACGTGTCGCCGTTCGGGGAGCGCTTCACCACAATCGGCTGGCCGCTGTAATCCTTCATTTTTTATCCCTCGCTTTCTGTTACTCGTTGCTGAGGCAAGCCAAAAGCGTCGCAATGACGACTTTTGTTTCTTCTGGACCGCGCACACAGATCGTGGCGACGCCGACTTCTTTCGCCGGATAATCGTTCCCCCCCACAAACACGGCATCGCCAATAAAAAGCATCTCTGTCAGCGCGATCCCAAGAATGTCCCGGAGCTTTCTGATCCCATACGCCTTGTCAATGCCGGGCTTAGTGACATCAATCGAGGTCGCGCCGCCGAGCCGCACCGAGAACTCTGGGAGGAGCGGGTCCAAAACTGCCTTGATCTTCTTGCGCTTGGCAAAGTCAGGGTCCCACGCTTCTTTTTCCGGGAGCGGCGCCTGCTGTCCGAGCGCCGAGTAGGTGATTTGGCTGCCCCGGTCTTCAATCGTCTCGCCCCAGACCTTTGCGGCCTGGAAGCCGGCGGAGGCGACAGCCGCATCGAGGGATCGGATGATTTTCTGCGCTTCTTCGGGCGTGAAATCTTCCGAATACCGCTTGTGCCAGATCCATCGAGACTCTTGCAGAACCGCCTGGAAGAACTTGGTGCCGGAGGTCGGCAGCAGAGAGAGGTTGGCAAGGCGCTCGTCTTGGGGCAAACCCGCAAGAAGCTGCTTCTCAAACTGCGGCCAGTCGCCGCCGGAGATTATAGCCACTTGGACAATGTCAAGAAGATCATGCAGCAGCCCGGCCATCTCGGCATCCACGGATGATTTGCTGGGCGCAAGCGTTCCGTCTAAATCAAACACAATCAGTTTCTTCATCTCAATCTTTCCCAGGCTGCCCGGTCGTTGCTATTCTTCCGGCAGTGAAGGCTGTTCGTCGGTTTTATGTACATCTTTATGTGCATCGCCCCGGTGCGCGTGTGCGCCTTTGCGCGGGCCGACCTCGGCGTAGAACTCCGGGCCGTGCTGGTCTTGATCCAGCTCGTGCAGCACCTTTTTGTCATCCGGCGTCACCGGCGGCGTGGGGAACTGCTTTTCCGCGTTCCGTTTCTGCTCGGCCTCGCGGTCAATGCTTCGCAGCGGTTTCTCATGGCTCATTCGTTTTGTCCTTTATTCTCCCAGCTTTATTCTTACAATGATCCCAGGTCTTCGCCTGCGGGAGATGCCTGGTCTTCTATTTGCTCTTCCCGGAGCGCGTCGGTCTCTGCCCGTGCAGGTTCTTCCTCTTCTTCGCCCTTAATTGCCTGCGTGGAAGTTTCGGTCATCTTTCTCTCCTTTTATTCAACCGGCAGCGTCATGTGCGCGATCTTGGCGGGAGCCTCAAATGGGACACGGCACCCGTTCTCGAAGCGGTTCACGAGGTTGAACCAGGACAGCATCAAAACGTACTTGCGGCAAAGCGTGTCGTCGTAGCGGCTCTGTAGTTGGCGGAGCGTCTCATCAGAAAGAGTGGCCTGTATCGCCAGCTCATCCACGGCTTGGCACAGTAGCACGTAGTCCGGGTTGATGCCGGCCACGGGGTCGTCACCCAGCGCGGCCTCCACTTCCTGGACTGACAGGCCGGTGTTCTTCGCCAAAACCGCGCCAACTTGTAGGGCGTAGGCGCAGTTGGTCACTTTCGCGGTCCGCACAATGATCAGCTCGCGCATCTTGGCATCAACGTCTTGGGCTTGAAAGATCGCCTGGGTAAGGCCGTTTGTTGCCGTGAACAAGTCGCCGGTGCCGGCGAACATCTTCACCACGTTCAGCGTCTTGTCGGGATCGTAGGCTTTCCCTATTACCTGTGAGATTGTTTGTTCGGACGGCAGCGGGATTGCCGTCTTGGGAACATTTTGATTCGAGGTATTTTGATAAGGATCACGTTGGTCGGCTTGAAGCATTTGTTTCTCCTGTGTTAAGTTTCACGGCGTGAGCACGCCGTCAATGACGTGGATGATGCCATTGCCAGCAGCAATGTCGGCTTGGACAACACGACTATCGTTGTCAATCTGGATTTGACCGGCAGCGCCCTCACTGCCCGCCTGGACTTCAAACGCCAGTGGCCGACCTCCGAGCGTCCGCACCGAGGTCATGGCGCTGATCTGCGCGGCCCGGAACTCACCGGGGACAATATGATACAGCAAAGTGCTTTTCAGTGTGGCCTGACTCTCTGGGGAAAGCAAGTCGCGCAAGGCTGCGGTCGCAAACGCCTGGTCGTTTGGTGCGAAAACGGTGAAGGGACCCGGCTTTTGGAGCGTCTCACGGAGATCAGTCTCTTGCAGCGCCTGAAGAAAGCTTGTGAATGATCCCTTGGAAGTAAGGGTGCCGATAATGTCTGTCATGGTGGTCTTCTCTTCTGCGAATTTTTCTTCTGCGAATTTTTCTTCTGCGAATTTTTGGACTTCATCTCTGCCCCGTCCGGCACTTGCACGCTCCAGGGCGCTTCGGTCCCACTGCGCTAGGTTTGCAGCGCCTTCGTAAGTTGTTTGCAGAAACGACAGCAGCATTTGCGCCGGGTCTACTGCCGTCCGCACGGCTTCGTAGGGCAGGATAAACTCGCCGAGCTTCTCGTGGAAGTAGGCGGCGTCCGGCTCAACCTTGCACCGGCTGAAGCCGGCAGGGGCGGGATACGCATACGAATAGAAGGCCGCTTCCCCAAGGCCCGTCCCCGCCCAGAAGCCAGCGCTGGAAAGCTCATGCGAGTAGGCTTCCTCCATCACCCGGTTTGGGCAATGAGGCGTACTGCCGGTATACAAAGGCGCAGTTCGGCCTGAAAACCGGGAGACGGCCAAATCTAAAGAACCCCAGAACAGCAGCACCGGGCTTGCCTTGCCGATAAACTGCGCCCGGAACTGAGCAAATACCCGATCCGCCGCGACGAGCGCCTGCCAGAAGCAGTGAACTGTGGCGCTGTCGTAGCTTGCGTGCGTTGTGTCTTCTGCAAACGGAATTGCTTCAGCCACTTCCACCGGCCGGGCGTAGATTTTGACGGTGATGCCCAGCTCGTCGAGAGCCTGCATGAGCTGCCGGTAAAACTCCGCCACCGACATCGGTTCCAGTGCGAACGAACGCCCGCAGCCGTTGGAGCAGCAAAGCCACAGCCGGTCGCTGGTTAGGTCGAATTCGATGCTGAACATCCCCGCGCTATAGGGAATTGGCGACGTCGTGAGGCCGCGCGTCGTGACGTAAAGCATGCAGCCCCAGAAGTGGTTCACGGGCGGGGCAAGCGCCAGTCGGATTTTGCCGACGATCTGTGTCCACAGCATAAGCGTCGTGCAAGTATCCTCCCAGTCTGTGAGCGGCGGCAGCACAGGCCAGAACGGCTGGCTCAGAGGCGTATGCTGGCCCCAAAATATAGGTTGAGTGGTCATCGTGATTTCCTTGCAAAAGCCCTTGATCACAAACATTCACTCATGCCGAAAATCTACTCCCGCAAAAGTGACTGCCAGTTTTTCGGCACTTCGCCCTGCGGCCCCGGCACCGGCTGGTCTTTGGGGTGAGAGTGCGGCGGCGGCAGGCGCGGGCCATCGACATAGCTCTGGGACGGGTAATCATAGAACCAGTCCTCGCCCGGCTCGAAGCTTGCGATGATGGGATGCCCCGTTTCAGCATTGTGGCGGGAGGCGTGCCGGCTGGGCGAGCTATCGCAGCAGCCGATGTGACCGCATTCCGCGCACCGGCGCAGATGCAGCCACCAGCCGCCTGTTTCGAGGCATTCGACGCAGCCGTCGCCGCTCGGCATTGCAGTTTCGTTGATGCCGTTCATTTAAAGATCCTTTCACCGGACAACTTTTTGCTTCACGCTTGTTCATCACGCTTGTTCATCACGCTTGTTCATCACGCTTTTGCTTGCCGCGCTGCACTGCGGCTTTTCGCTGCCCGGCTGTGTTTGTGCGAAAGGCAGCCCAGGGCAAACACAGGGCCGGCTCAAGCAAAAAGCCGCGCCACGCCAGCGCGTAGACGCCCAAAATTGTTATCCAAACAAAAGCCCGCGCCTGGAAGCGCGACTTCCAGCAGTGCCGATAACCGGCGGCTGAAGCCCAGCGCCCGACCCGCGCGGCGAGTACCCCTGTGAATATGAGTGCGGCAAGCGCCAGTGCGGATCCGAGTGCGGCCAGCGCCCGTAAGGACACAAGCGGATGCGCGAACACAAAGAGGCCCACCCCAATGCCGAATAATACTGCCGCTGATCCGCCTAAAGCCGCTGCCCAGTTTTGCACAACTCGGTTTTTCATGCTTCGTTTCTTGCACCGTTTTCGTAAGGCAGGGGGGCGGCAGAACGTCCTAGAAACACTGAGAAGCCGCCGCCTATCTCGACTGCCGAAACTCTAAACCAAACAACGCGCTGCTTTGGCGGCTGCGGTTGAGGTTCTCGCCGCCCAGCACAAGCCCTAGTTCCGGGGCCAGCATCAGCGTGCCTTTGGCGTCCACCCGGAAACTGTTCGGGTCGTAGAGTTCCAAAGAGAGCGTCTGGCGCTTGCCCAAACCGACATCCGCGCCGAGGGCCAGCTTGGACGCGTAAATCCCCGCTCGGCCCGCGACCAGCCCTTTTTTGTCCAGTGCTTGACCGCCCTGCAAAATCAGCTTGTTCGAGTCGCCGAAGCCGTAGATGCCGGCCCGCACAAACGTCACCGGCGCCGGGCCGAGTGGCACCAGGGCATCAATGTCGGTGCGAAAGTGCTTGCCCCGCGTGTTGTACAGCGCCTGCACGCGCGGCAGGTAAGACAAAGCACCGCGCGATGAGGAAGGCGCCAGGGTGACAGCGGCAGACCCGCTGTTTTTGCTTGCGGCAACGGCGACTGCCGGCAGTACCACCCCGCCGACACCCGGCGCGACAACGATTGCCGCCGCCTTGCGCCGCCCCCCGGCGATCTTGTTCAGGCGCTCGATTAAAAACTCGGCCTGCTCGCTGCTGTCCCGAATGTTCTGAACTGTATCCTTTAAGTTGCTTTGCACCTTTGGGTCGGTCGCAATCGCGCTCAGTGACTGGAAGTTGCCGGCGATGGTGTTCATCTTGTCTGTAGTTGTCTTCAGGTTTGCGACGGTGGCCGAAAGGTTCTGCGTAATGCCGCCCTTCGACAGCATATCGTTGGCCTGCCCGGTGATGCCTGCGACCGCCGAAGTCGTATCGCTTAAGTTGTGGATGATGCCGGCGATCTGCGCTTTGTTTTCAGACGTGATCTGCCGGACGGAGCCGGTCGTCGCCGCCAGATTGTCCAGCGAAACCTGCTCCCCAGATTTGGTCTGCTTGAGGAGCATCAGCACCTGGTCGTTGTCCGTCGTCAGCAGGCCGTTGAGGCTGCCGGTCAGCTTCAAGCCGTTCGCCGAAGCCGCATTGACATTGGCCGAGGCTTCATTGAAGTTGCGAAGCGTTTGCTGCAAGCTGTTCTGGATTTTCGGATCATTGGCGAGCCGGGTCGCCGAGTCCAGCAGCGTGTTGACTTTCCGGGTTGTCACCGTGACTTGGTCCAGCAAAGCGTTGGCCTTGCCGAGGGATGCGGTCAGGTCGCCGGCCTTGCCGCCGCGCAGGTCAGTTTCGCCGTTATGGATGCTGCCGCTTGGATGCGTGACGGCGTCCGCCGGCGGAACGATGGTGATCGTGCCGCTGGTGCCGAGGACCGGCGTATTGATCAAAAACTGCGAGCCGCGCGGGATACGAACAGCGCGGCCGTTCATCTTGTCTTTGATTTCAAGCTTCAAATCCGCCTGCTGCCCCGGCGTCAGCGTGACGCTCGCCACTTTGCCGATCTGCACCCCGGCGAGTGTCACCGGGGTCTCAACATCCGCGCCGCCGGCGTCTGTGAACAGCACGTCGAACGAGTAGGTATCGTTCTTCAGAAGGCTTCCCGTCAGAAAGTGCCACACACCGACCGCCAGTGCGGCGGCGATGAGGAAGACCAGCCCGACGCGCCCTGCATTTCCTAATGTCGTCATTTATCACCTTTGTCGAGCAAACATTATGTCACGCTGAATCAATATAACGCTGAATCAATATAACGCTGGATCAATGCTCTGAGACATCGATTGGTCCCTGCGACTTGCCTTCGATAAACTGCCGGACCACGGGGTTGTCGCAAGACTTGATCTGATCCGGTGTTCCCGTTGCCAGCACTTCGCCGCTGTAGATCATGGCAATCTTGTCGCTGATCCGAAAAATGCTGGCGATGGAGTGCGACACGACAATGCTGGTGACGCCCAGCTTGTCGCGCATCTGCATGATCAGCTCGTCAATCACGCTTTCCATCACCGGGTCTAGGCCGGAAGTCGGCTCGTCGTACAGCAAAATCTCCGGCGACAGCGCAATCGCCCGCGCCAGACCCACCCGCTTTGCCATGCCGCCCGATAAGTCCGCCGGGAACATGCTTTCAGTCCCCGGCAGACCAACCAGCGCCAGTTTTTCAGCAACCATCTTTTTTATCTCATCCGCCCCCAGCGTGCGGCGGCGGCGCAGGCCAAACGCGACGTTCTCGAAGACCGAAAGCGAGTCAAACAGCGCGGCATACTGGAACACCATGCCCATGCGCTCGCGGACATGATTGAGCTGCGCTTCATCCATGCCGACAATCTGGGCGTCGCCGATGCGGATCGTGCCGCTTGTCGCCGCCGTCAGCCCGCCGATGCAGTGCAGCAGGGTCGTTTTGCCGGAGCCGGACATGCCCATCACCGACAAAATCTCGCCCGGCGCGACCGCCAGATTGACGCCTTTTAGGATTTGTTTATCCCCGACCGAATAGCGCAGGTCTGTGACTTCAATCCCAGCCGGCTCGTGATGCTGCCCAGATTCGGCGCATGAGGCTTGGTTTTTGGTCGCGCGGATCAATTCGTGGTCACCCCACTGAACATAAAATAGGTCATGACGAAGTCGGCCAGGTAAATCAAGATGATGGACAGCACAACGGCATTTGTCGTCGCGCGGCCGACCTCGGTGGCCCCGCCGCGCGTCGCAAGGCCCTGGTGGCAGCCGACGAGGACAATAATCAGGCCGAACACGACGGTCTTCAGAATGCCCCGCGTGAAGTCCGACACGTCTAAAAACTGCTTCATCGAGTTCCAGTAGACGGCCGGCATGACGCCATCCGATTGAGACATGAACATGCCGCCGACAAGGCCGCCGGCGTCGGCCAGGACGCAGACCAGCGGCACCATGATGACGGCAGCCAGCACGCGCGGCACGACTAAATACTGGATCGGGCTGACTGCCAGCGCACGCAGCGCGTCAATCTGCTCGGTGACCTTCATGGTTCCGATCTCGGCGGCAATCGCCGACCCGGCCCGCGCCGCCACGACCACCCCGGTCAAAACCGGCCCCATCTCCCGCGCGACGGCGATTGCAACAATAGCGCCGATGTAATTTTCTGCGCCGTACTGCTTCAGGAACGGCGTGAAGTACAAGGCCAGTACCGCCCCCGTCGTAGTGGTCGTCAAAAGCGCGATAGAAATGGAATTGACCCCAAGCGAGGCCATTTGGTCCACTAAATCTTTGGCGTTCACCCGGCCGCGCACCGATCGGACCGTCTGGGCGAAAAGGATCAATATCTCGCCCAAGTAGATCAAAGAGTCCGTGATCGGCCGCAAAACCGGCGCAAGGAGCGTTTCCTCACCGGGTTTTGCTGGAGCCGCCGGCGCTTTCGCCGGATGAGCTGCTGTGGTTTGGTTGATCATTGTGAGTACCCGTGCGTGAAAGTCCCTGTGCTGCTCTCAGTGCGTGGCTGACGGGCGGCGATCAGCACGCAGGCGTCGTCGTGCAGCTTGCCGCCGGCAAACTCCGTCGCCCCGTGCAGAACCGCCTGCGCGATCTGCTTGGTAGACGTATCTCTGCGGAAGGCCTCTTGAGCCAGCTCCATAAAGCCTTCGTAGCAGAGAAGGTCTTTGCCGCCGTCGCTGTTCTGCCGCTGCGCTTCCGTGATTCCATCGGTGACCAGAAGCAGCGCATCGTCTTCATCCAGAAGAAACTCTACAGCTTGATAGGCTTGATCGTCCTTGACGCCAAGCGCGATGTTGCCGGCATTGACCGCTTCGGCTCCCGCTCCTGCCCGCAGGATCAGCGGCGGCTCCGATCCCGCGCAGGCGCAGACGACCCTGCCGGTGCCGGCATCAATGACTGCAAGCGAGAGCGCCACGAACCCGCAGTAGGCGGGCAAGTTCGATCCCACCAAATAGTGGTTCAGCCGGCTCAAGGCTTGTGCCGGATCCGGACACTCCCTCAAAATCAGGCGCAGCGCGTACAGTGTCTGCGGCACACAAAGCGCAGCGGCGATGCCTTTGCCGCAAATATCCCCCAAGATAAGGGCCACTTGATTCTCTCCCAGAGGGACGACATCCGCGAAGTCTCCCCCTACCAGCGCTTCCGGCAGACACACCTGAGAGGCTGTTTCGACCGCAAGGCCCAGCAGGGGCGAGGCCGGGAGCGTCAGGAGCAAAGATTGCTGAAAGAGCTTGATCTGATCACGCTCACGCTGCCCCTCAGCCCGCAGTTTGGCGGTCTCGATCCCGATGCGCTCTTCAAGTTCTGCATGAAGCAGTGTGCTTTGCTTCCGCGCCCAGACAAGCCGGTCCGGGACCCTTGCTTCTAAAATACGCCTTCTCTTGAAAAACGTCTTAGCTTGCCCATTGCCTCTGCATTCCTGCTTCGGCACATCGTCTAAATCCGCCGTTCTGCTTTCAAGTGGAATATCCACAGCTTCACCTCGCACTTTCTCCCGTGCACTTTCTCCCATTCGTGGCAGCCGCTTCGCGTCAGCCTTCCTACGACCGAAAAGGCAACTCGGCAAGCTCCCGCCCCAGAAACGTATCAAGGGTCCAGTCCAGGGCGATGCGGATGCGGTTGCCCATTCCCGGCATTTTCAGCAGGTAGACGCCCCGCCACATCGCCCAGGCGAGCAGCCCGGAAAAGTTCAGTCCGAAGACGTGGGCTGCGCCAACCCGCTTGCCGATGACCGCAAGCTCGCCGATCGGCCGGTAGCGGAACGGCTTCGGAGCCGCTCCGGTCAAAGCCGCGAGGATGTTGCGGGCGACCAGGCTGCCTTCACGGGTCGCATTCTGAGCAGTCGGACTGTACGGCATCCCGCCGGGCTGAGGAATCTCCGCGCAGTCGCCCAGCGCCCAAACACCGGGATAGCCGAGGACGGTGCAGCAAGTATCTGCCACTAATCCGCCGCGTTCTCCCTTTGGGAACTCTGTTTTTGCCAGCACTGGGCTGGGCAGGATCCCGCCCGCCCAGATCAGAAAATGTGTCAGGATGCGCGGGCCGTCTTTGATCTCGACGTAGCCGTTCCCCGCCCCGTTGACCCCCGTGCCGAGTCTGACTTGAACCCCGCGCTCTTCCAGCTTCTTCCGGGTGTAGCGCCCCAGGCTTTCCGACAGCTCTGGCAGCAGCCGCTTTCCCGGCTCCAGCAAAATCGCCGTGATGTCGTCGGCCTTGAGGCGGGGAAAGCGGGCCGCTTCGTCCCGCATTAAGTCATTGACGGCCGCCATTGTCTCCACCCCGGAGAAGCCGCCGCCGCCGACCACCAGCGTCAGCAGCGCACGCCGCTTGGCGGCATCCGGCTCGGCGTCGGCCCGCCCCAGCAGCTCCAGGGCGCGTCCCCGGATCGCGGCGGCGTCCGCCACGCTGCTGACCGCCAGCGAGTGTTCTTTCAATCCCGGCAGGCCGTGATAGTTCGTCACCGCCCCCAGGGCAATGACAAGATAGTCCGCCGCCAGCGTTTCCGTTGTTTCGGGAATGCCCGACTCTCCGGCCCCAAGCGTCACTGTGACGCTCTTGCTGCGGGCATCAATGGCGTCAATCCGGCCCTGCTTGAAGCAGATGCGCGGCGACAGGCAGCGAACGGAGCTGACGGCGTGCAGGGCATCAATCGCCCCCCCCGCCACCTCGGTGAGCATCGGCGTGAACAACAGAAAATTGTTCTGGTCCAAAAGCGTAATCTCGCACCCGCTGCGGGCCGGCAGCAGCCTCGCCAGATCTTCGGCAACTTGGATGCCGCCGAAGCCGGCGCCGAGAATGACAATTTTGCACGGCTGCGAAGCGCCCCCGGCGGTGTGCCGAGCCTTCTTCCGTGCTTTCCACAGGATACACGCTCCCACTGCTAGACCTGCGCCCAGCGCGGCCACAGGCAGAAACAACTGGGCTAGCACTAGATCAAGACGTTCTTCACTTTGCTCTTCTTCCAATTCGTTTTGCTCTTCCAATTCGCTTTGCTCTTCTGAAATCTGCTCTTTCAGCATTGGTTGCCTCTTTCTTATGGTCCCTAAGCCGCCTTGCCTTCCGGAGCGCCGGGCTTAGGGGAACGCAGGAGCAGGATCGCGGGCATGACGAGCGCGAGGGTCACGCCCATCAGCAGAAAGCCGTCGTTGTAGGACATCACGGACGCTTGCGTCTGCACCGCCTTGTCAATCAGCGCAAGCGACGACGCCTGTGCTTCCGCCGTACTGTAGCCGTCCGCGACCAGGCGCTGCGCGACCGACGCTTGACGGCTGAGGAACGCGGGGTCCCCTGCCGTTAAATAAGAAATCAGGTCGGCGCGGTGAAAAGCGGTCATGTTCGTGATGTAAGTATTCAGCACGGCAATCCCAAACGAGCCGCCGAGCTGGCGGGCCAGGTTGATGAACGACGATCCCTGCGCGGTTTGGGAGGCGCTCAGGCTGGCAAACAAAGCGTTGTTAAGCGGCGTCGTCAGAAAGCCGATCCCAAAACCGCGCACAATCAGGCCGAGGCGCGTGTCCGGCTCGCCGCTGGCGCTGCTCAGATGGCCGAGCTGCCACATGGACAAAATGTAGACGGCGACTCCAAACAGCACCAGCAGGCGCACGTCTACCACCGGCTTCGGAGCGCTGAGAATGCGCCCGCAGAGCATCGCGGCCACGGCGGTTGCAATGCCGCCCGGCAGCAGCGTCAGGCCGGTCGCAGTCGGCGAAAAGCCCAGCACGTTCTGCGTGAACAGCGGAAAGATAAACGTGCCGCCGTAGAGGCCGAAGCCCAGTACCAGAAACAGCACCAGTCCGGCGCTGAAGCTTTTGTTCTTCAAGACCCGCAGATCAACAACCGGGTTCAGGTTGCGCGGAGACAGCTCCCAAACAAACAGTGCAGCAAACGAGGCGGCGCTGAGGACCGTCAGGCGCTGAATGGCGACGCTTGCGTACCAGTTGTCCGTCTCCCCCTCCTGCAAGACATACTGCATCGGCCCTAGGCTAAGGACCAGCAGCAGGACACCGAGAGAGTCAATCGCGCTGGACTTATTCTTCGCCTTTGTGTCATGCAGGAAGAACCAGGTCAGGGCCAGCGACACGAGGCCGATCGGAATGTTGACAAAGAACACCCAGGACCAGTGGTAGTTGTCCGTGATAATTCCACCCAGCGTCGGGCCGACGGTTGGGGCGACAACAATGCCTAGGATGAAGAGCGTCTGCACCATCCCCTGTTCGTTTTTGGGGAACACCTGCTGCAATGTCGCCTGCGCCGTAGACAGCAGCGCCGCGCCCCCCGCGCCTTGCAGGATGCGCCAGAAGACAAGCTCGGTCAGCGTCTTGGACGTGCCGCAAAAAAGCGACGAGACCACAAACAGCAGGATTGAGAACGAAAGATAGCTGTGGCGCCCAAAGCGATCCGACAGCCAGGCGGTCATCGGCAGGACGATCACGTTGGACAAAATATAGCCAGTGGCGACCCAGGCGATCTCATCGGTCGTCGCATTGAGGTTGCCGGCCATCTGCGGCAGGGCGACATTGATAATGGTGGTGTCCAGCACCTCCATGATCGCCGCCGTGATCAGGCCAGCCAGAATGATCCAGCGGTAACGCAGGTTCTGCCGGTCGGCCGCCCTGCCTGCGTCTCCTTCCTTTCCTGCAACGGCTGGTTGTAGGCGGGCCTGCGCGGCAATCCGAGGCCGCCTTGCCCGATCTACTAATATTCTGCCTGCCATGCGATGCCTCTTCTAAACATTCCTCGTCTGCAAGCATTCCTCGTCTGTATTGTTCTCTCAATGCGCCATTACGGCAGTGAGTAGATAATTTAGGGCAGCGAGTAGATGATAATGCGTGCCGTTCCGGCTTTGACCGGCCAAATTGCGCTCTTCATTGCCGCCGCGACAGCGACATACTGACGCCCGTTCGCCTCATACGAGACCACGCCGCCCCCGATCGGCTGGCCGGTACGGTCGCTCCAAAGCCGCCTGCCGGTGCGAGCATCATATGCGCTGAACACCCCGTTCATGTCCCCGGAGAAGACCAGTCCGCCCGCCGTCGGCGTCACGCCGCTAATCAGCGGCGTCGGGGCGCGGACATGCCAGCGGATTTTGCCGGTATCGGCATCTATCGCGGTCAAGTAGCCGCCCCAAAGGCTTTTCGGGTCCTGGCGGCCGAAGCTCTTGTCGTAGGCCCCGGTCCAGGGCATGCCGGTCTGACCTTTGAGGCTGCGGAGCGGAGCCAGCTTGACGGAACTGGGCCAATCGGTCGCCGGAGTATAAACCAGATTGAGGACTGGGTCGTAAGCCGGCCCGTTCCACTCCATTCCACCTTGAGTACCTGGTGCGAAGCGGGTGAAGCTTTTGTCATTGAACGTGGCGTGCGTGTTAAAGCGGCGCGTGACCGGCGTCTGGTAAAGCATGGAAAGAGCGCCCGGCCCGGCTGCGCCGGACACTCCCTCGGCTGAGGCGGGCTGCTTGTTCGCCTTAACGGCAGCCGTGATTTGCGTACGGTCAAATCCGTAAAGCAGCCCATCTTTGCCGCCGGCAATCGCCAGTCGGCGTCCGCCGCGCGTCTGAACAATCGCCGGGGCGGCGGCGATGTCCCAGTCATGGGAGTCATTCTTGAACGGCTGGGCGTAGCCGAGCAGAATGCCTGAGCGGGCATCAAGTGCGACCAGCGAGCAGGTGTAGAGGTCCATGCCGGGATGGAGCGCTTCCCGGAAGTCGGGCGCGGAGTTGCCTGTTGGAACGTACAGAACGCCGGCATCCGGGTCCAGCGAAAGGGAAGTCCATACCCCGCCGCCGGTCTGCGGATTGGCGGCGGAGCGGTTCGTCCAGGTCGCTGCCGCCGGCCCGTTCTGCGCTACCGTATGGAAAACCCATTTTTGAGCGCCGGTCTTGGCGTCTAGGCAGTACACGCGGCCGGTCACGCCGAAGTTGTCGCCGCCGGCGTTGCCGACAAAAATGGTTCCGTCCCAGGCCACCGGAGCCATCGGCAGGCTTTCGCCTTTGGCGCCGTCGGCGATGATCTGATCCCAGAGAAGCTGCCCGCTTTTCGCCTCCAGAGCGACAAAATGCCCGTCGTTGAAGCCGCGAAAGACGACCCCGTCGGCATACGCCAGCCCCCGCGCCGCGCCAAGACCGATGTACTGTTTCGGGAACCGGTGGGAACGCTTCCACTTGAGCTTGCCTGTCGCGGCATCAATCGCATAAGTAGTTTGGTACGTCGTGAAGAACATCGTGCCGTTGACAACAACCGGGCCGGTTTGGAAGCTTGCGCTTTCGCCGGTGTTGAAGACGGCGGCAGCCCGCAGCTTCCTGACATTGCCGGTGTTGATCTGGCGCAGAGTGGAAAACCGGTCGCCGCGCAGATCGCCGTTATAGGTCGTCCAGTTACCGGACGACTGGGCGTGTGCAGTCCCAGCCAGCAAAGCGAGCGCGGCTCCCGTCAGTGAAGTACAGACAAGTGAGGTACAGATAAATGATCGGGCAGAAAACATAATGTGTTGTTCCTTTGAGTTGTGTGAAGCGGAGTTCAGCCAAGCCGGAGCTGCTGAATGATGGCAAACATCTTTTTGCCCTCATCCGTCGCGAAATCCGGTGTAAGCGTCGTGGCGATGGAAACCACGGAGGTTGTCACCGCGCCGGCCGCCTCGATTTGGCGGAAGGCGGCTTCTTCCGTCCGGTCGGACATCCCGCCGCAGGCGTCTACCGCCACCAGGACCCGGTAGCCTCGCTCCGCCGCACCCAGTACCGCCTGTAAGACGACGGCCTCTGTTGCAAAGCCGCCGATAATCAAAGTCTTGCGCCCGGACTTCTCAATGGCATCCCGGCTGGGGGTGTCAAAAAACGGACTCACGGCGGTTCGCAGGATTTGCGTCGCACTGCCGGCGTGCCGGGCAAGCTCCGGGATAAGCTCCGGCGCTTTTTCCTGCTCCGGCACCACGCTGAAAATCAGCGGCAGCGAGAGCAGGTTCGCGATCTCTGCCAGCACGCCTGCCGATTTTTCCAGGCTTTTCGGGTCTATCGTCTTGCTGCGTGCTACGATTTGTTTTTGCAGGTCGCAAAGAAGGACCTGCGTAGTTTCTCGTCCCAGTCCGTTCATGCCGATCATTTCAAGCTCCTCTCTCTACTGCGTCCGAGTTCATGCTGCGTCCGAGTTCATGCTGCGTCCGAGTTCATGCTGCGTCCGAGTTCATGCTGC
>CAXUBO010000007.1:37049-42824 GCA_964249345.1 uncultured Armatimonadales bacterium
CTGCGTCCGAGTTCATGCTGCGTCCGAGTTCATGCTGCGTCCGAGTTCATGCTGCTGCCGCCGTGGCCGCCTTCGCGGCGGGGGCTTTTGGCACAAACCACTCGGCGCAATACTTTGCCAGGGCCGGCACCGAGTGTTCCGTGCCGGTGAAGGCGACGTAGCCGTCTGGCCTGACCAGAATGATCGCGGACGAGGCGCCGAAGACGTTCTGGAAGTCCGCTTTCGCTTCCGAGGCGGCGGGGGCGATCTGGAAGCCCGGCATCAAGTAATGCCACGGGGCGATTGTCCTTTGAATCTCCGCATGGGTCCGCGCCGGGTCCGTGATGCTGCTGTAAAAGAGCGTGAAGCTGGACGGGTCCATCAGCTCGAAGAGCCGCGCCGTTTTCAGGTCCGGGTTCAGATTCCCGCCGCGCGTAAGTACGGTGACTTTTAAATCCGGCAGCCGGTCGCCGGGATGGATCGGGCTGCTGTGGCCCTCCGAAACGGAAAGCGGGCTTTCTCGGTAGTTCAGGGAGATTTGGCTGATGCTCTCGGAGCTGCTGACCTGAACGGCGTCGGTGCCGACAATCCACGGGGCGAGATAATTGAAGCCTGACCGGAACAGCGGGTTTTCCGAGCCGATGGCGCTGGTCAGCTCTTCCGTGCCTTTCAGCACGTCGCGAATGACCGCGAGGCGCTCCTCGCCATAGGTGTCCAGCAGTTTCGGCTGCGCTTCGCCCTTGATCACCGCCGCCAGCTTCCAGGCCAGGTTGATCATGTCCTGGATGCCGGTGTTCATGCCTTGAGCGCCCGATGGGCTGTGGATGTGCGCTGAGTCCCCGCCCAGCAGAACACGCCCCACTTGCAGGCGGCCGACCATCCGGCTGTTGATGTGAAACCAGGAGCTCCAAACCAGGTCATGGAACCGAGCGGGAATCGGCGACCGCTGATTATAAATCCGCTGAAGCTCATCAAGGGAGGGCGCGGTGTCTTTGCTGGGCTTGCTGATCGGATTGCTCGCGATGAGGCGGAAATGGTTTCCTCCCAAAGGGAACATGCCCATGAAGCCGAACTCCGACGAAAAGACGGACAGGTCCGTCGCGGCCAGGTCGCCATCGACATACAAATCCCCCAGCGCATAGTCTTCCGGCAGCGATTTCCCCTCAAACGGCAAGTCCAGCGTTGTCCGGGAAATGCTGTGAGACCCTTCCGAGGCGATAAGATAAGCGCTTTCATTGGTTTCCAGGGTGCCGTCGGCCAGGCGAAGAACGGCCTGCACCGAATGCCCGTCTTCGGGCTGGCTGAAGGCGATCATCTCGACCGGACGCTCAATCACGACGCCTGCTTTTTCCAGAGCGCCGCGCAGGATGTTCTCCGTTTCCGCCTGAGAAAGGAACAGAATATAGCCATATTCGCTCCCGTTGTGGCAGGAATCAAGCTGGAAGACCCGCTTGCCTCCCCCGTAGATGCTGGAAGTCGGGGCTGGATTGCCTTTTTGCAGGAACTGGTCTACCAAGCCGCGCTGCTGCATCAGCTCCAGGGTCCGCGCCTGGACGCCGAGCGCCCGTGTATAAGGGTCGGGAACGGCCAGCCGGTCAATGATCCGAACGGGAACGCCGAGCCGGGACAGCTCAAGCGCCGCCGTCATGCCGGTCGGGCCCGCCCCGACGATCAATACGTCCTGATGGATTACGTCCTGCTGAGTAGTGGTCATGTCATTCTCCTTAAGCGACAGCTTCTAAAAAATCGGGAGACAAGTCTGTAATGCGCTTCGCGCCGACAAGCAGCATCGCGTCGCTGAGTTCTTTTTGGAAGAACTCAAGAACGCTCGTCACTCCCGGAGCGCCTCCCACAGCCATCGCGTACAGGACCGGCCTTCCAATCCCAACCGCCGTCGCGCCTAGCGAAAGCGCACGCACCGCGTCAATGCCGCGCCGGATGCCGCTGTCCATCAGCACCGGGACGCGGCCATTGACCGCTTTGACAATCGGGGCCAGCACGGCAATGCTTGTTGGCGCGCCGTCTAAAGTCCGCCCGCCGTGGTTTGAGACGATCACTCCGGCCGCCCCTGCATCAACGCAGCGTGCCGCGTCTTCCGGGCGCAGTATCCCCTTGACCAGCACGGGCAGGCCGCCGGACGCTTCGTGCAGAAAGACGATGTCGTCCGGCGAAAAGTCCTTCTTGTTCCGGCTGGGACTGCCGATGCCGCCGAAGCGCGGGTCGTAGTTGCCGTACCCGGCGGACTTCGTCTTCGGCGCTCCCAGCGCGAGATACGCATCGCTCTGGCCCGGCCCCAGCGAGTCCACGGTCATCACGACAGCGCTGTATCCGGCGGCCCGCGCCCGCTGCACCAGCCGCCGGTTCACGGTCTGATCGGTGTTCATATAAAGCGCGAACCAGCGCGGGCCGGACGCCGAGGCCGCCGCCACTTCTTCCAGCGGCTTGTTGGACGCGCTGGAAAGAACATACAGGGGCCCGGCGGCGGCTGTGCCGCGGGCGCTTGCCAGTTCCGCGTCCTCGTGGGCGAAGTCCTGTGCGCCCATCGGGCAGACATAAAACGGAGCCGGCAGGTCGTGGCCGAGCAGGCGGATGCGAAGGTCCGGCTGATCAAACCCGGCCAGGCGGTGCGGCTTCAGCGGCAGGCCGCGCAGCGCGGCCTGATTCTGCCTAAGCGTCCACTCATCCCCGGCCCCGCCCTGGATGTACGCGAACGCGCCCGGCGGCAGGATTTGCCGGGCGGCCTCTTCCAGCCTGCCGGCGCTCAGCACGTGGAGCGGCTGCTCCGCGCGGCTTTGCATCAGCGGCTCTTTCGCGGCGGGCTCATTTGGCGCGGAAGCAGCCATCGCCGTCGCGGCTCCGGGCAACAGAGCGGCCCCCGTCAATCCGGCAAGCAGGGACCGGCGCGTGAAAAGTGGGCTTGGCATGATCACTGGACTCCCTGCTGAGGCTGCGTGTTGAAGCTGTAAAGAATAATCTTCCAGTCGGCGCCGGTCTTCCTCAAAATGAAAAGCTCCCGGTTGAAGTCCAGCGTCTTCGAGCCGTCCTTGAGGTTCAGCTCCGTTTGCCCCTTGAGATGGTGGGTGCGAACAATGGCGATGTTATCGTACACGTCTACGGCATCATATTGAAACTCCGTGGTGAATTTGCTGTCTTGAAAGAGCTGCTGGTAAGGTACTGTGAGCGCGTCCTGACCAACAAAAGTCGGCTTGCCGGTCCACTCGACGACTGCATCGTCCGCAAACAAAGGCAGGATAGCATTGGTATCCGAGCTGTCCAGCCCTTTTTGGTACGTTTCAATCGTAGCCTTCACGACATGCTGCGCGGCCGCAACGGCGGGATCGGCGGAGTAGGTAAATGCACCGTTTGCCCCGCCGTCCTTGCCGATGGCCGCGAGCGTTGTCCTGCCGGCAGATGCCGCAGCGAGGTGTCGTCCCTGCGCTTTCGCCGGCTGGGCGGGGACCAGCAGAAAACCGAGCGGCAGAACCGCCGCCGCGAGTCGGGAGATTGAAGAAAAGTATTTCATTGTTGGTTTCCTTTCTGTCATGCAGATCTGATTTTGCAGATCTAATCTTGCAGCCGTCTAATCTTGCAGCCGTCTAATCTTGCAGCCGTCTAATCTTGCAGCCGTCTAATCTTGCAGCCATTCGTTGTCTTCGTCCGCCTTCAGCTCCGGGCCATGCTGCTCTAAGGTGTAAAGCCGGAGGCGGTTGCCGTCGGGGTCTTGCAGGACAATCAGCCAGGCTTGAATGGCCGGAATGATCGGGGAATGCAGGATGCCCCGGTCAACGAGGACTTTGTCCCACGCTTCCAGCGCCTTGCGGTCGTCAACGGCGATTGTGACGGCATCAAAACGCTCATGTTTCTTGGCTTGTTCGGCATTCAGCCGCAGCTCAAGCTTTGCGTTCAGCCCCGGCACGTTCAGAATATAAGCGTAAAGAGCGCCGGTATCTTCACGCTTATGGTCGGCTTCCGGGATGCGCTGCCCGCCCAAAGCGGTCTGGTAGAAAGTCAGCGCCCGCGTCAAGTCGGAGACGGCAAACTTGACATGATGTATGCCTCGAAGCGGCGGAGTGTCCATAGATGTCCCTCACGTTCCTGGTCGCATTGCTGCTGTCGCATTGCTGCTGTCGCATTGCTGCTGTCGCATTGCTGCTGTCGCATTGCTGCTGTCGCATTATTATTGCTTCTCAGCGGGCCGGCCTCAGCGGCACGGCCCGCTGGAGATCGCATCAGTTCGATCTACACCGAAGTGGCGTTCACGTCTTCCATGCGAATGAGCTTTTTGTTGACGAACTCCTGGATCCCCAGACTTGATAGCTCGCGCCCGTAGCCGGAGTTCTTGATGCCGCCGAACGGCAGCTCCGGCGCGGTCCAGGAGGGATGGTTGATCCACACCGCGCCGGCGTCAATGCTCATTGCGACGCGCTCGGCCCGCGCGATGTCTTTGCTGAAGACCGCGCTGGACAGGCCGAACTGGGTGTCGTTCGCGATCTTGATTGCCTCGGCTTCGTCTTTGACCTTGAAAAGCAGGAAGACAGGCCCGAAGAACTCCTCGTTGTAGGCCGGGTTTGAGGCGGAGATGTTTGTGAGGATCGTCGGCTCGACATAAAAGCCCGGCCGCTCCATCGGCTTGCCGCCGGCCAGCACGATTGCACCGGCGTTCTCGGCATCGGTGATTTGCTTCATCAGCAAGTCTCTTGCCGCCGACGAGGACAGAGGACCGAACGTGGTTGCCTTGTCCATCGGGTCGCCGGTCACGACCGCGGCAATGCCCTTCTTGACGCCTGCCAGGAAAGCGTCATACAAAGACTCGACGACAATGAACCGCTTCGCGCAGACGCATCCCTGGCCGCACACCAGCATTCGGCTCCAAACGGCCCACCGGATTGCGCCGTCTAGGTCCGCATCTTCCAAAACAATGAACGGATCGCTTCCGCCCAGCTCCATCGTCGAGCGCTTCATGGCTTTTCCCGCTTCGGAGGCGACGGCGGAGCCGGCGCGGTCGCTGCCGGTCACCGCAACGCCCTGGATCCGCTTGTCTGCGATCACAGTCGCGGACTGATCGTTAGAAAGGCGCAGGTTGGTGTAGACGCCCGGCTCGGCGCCGGCGTCGAGGAAGAGCTTCTCAAAGAGGTTAGCGCACTGCGGCACGGACGGTGCGTGTTTCACCATGACCGTGTTGCCGGACATCAGGTTCGGGGCGACAAACCGGGCAAGCTGGTAGTAAGGAAAATTCCACGGCTCAATGCCGAACAGGACGCCGATGGGCTGGCTGACGACCTTCGCCGTGCCTTCCTTTTGCTTGATTTCCTCCGGCGCAAGGAACGTCTCGGCGTTGTCGGCAAAATACGTGAGGATGTCTGCGCTGAGCTGGGTTTCGCCCCGGCTTTCGTCAATCAGCTTGCCCATCTCAAGCGTGATCATCGCGGAAAGCTCTTCCACACGCTCACGCATGAGGTCGGCGGCTTTTCGGACCACGGCGGCCCGCTCGCCGTAGCTTTTGGTGCGCCAGGACCCGTAGGCGGTCTGAGCCTGGGTGATTGCCGCTTCGACTTCGGCGTCCGTGTGCTCCGGAAATGTTTGGAGCAGCTGTCCGGTTGTCGGATTAACTGTTGTATAGGCCATGATCGTATTCTCCCTCGGTAGTTCTTTCTAGGTTTCCGTGGAAACCTTTCTGAGTGGCAGCGCTCCTCGGTGGAAGCGCTTCGCGTGAAGCGGCGGTGACAAGTGAAAAATTGGAGCGCAGCGCTAGATGCGCTGGCTGACTCCAAACTAGATGCGCTGGCTGACTCCAAA
>CAXUBO010000007.1:42924-57843 GCA_964249345.1 uncultured Armatimonadales bacterium
CTAGATGCGCTGGCTGACTCCAAACTAGATGCGCTGGCTGACTCCAAATATGAAGTCAGTGATTGACGGGCTTCCGTGCGGCGCGGACGTGTCGGTGAACTTGAGCCACAGCTCGGCAGAGTCGGTGACATGATAATTCGCAAAGGTATAAAGGCGCTTGGCAGGCCCGTAGCGCCCGCCCAGGCTGCCGCTCTCGCCGGTGACCGGAAGGGATCCCACAATCCCGTAGCTCAGGCGCCGCGTAAGCTGCGTGTAATTCGCGGCTAGCGACAGGGACTGGTAGTTCACCGGCGCGAAGTATGTTTTCGCCGCGTGGTTCGTGCCATCGTATTGGTATTGCAGGCCGACGCGGAAAAGCGGCATCGCTTGCTTCGGCGACGGCAGGATTCGGTACAGCAGCTGGAGGTTCGCAACATTGCGGCCGTTCCCGTCGGAGTAGGCATAGTAAGAGTAAGACGGCAGCACATCAATCCGGTCGCCGATCCCGTGCTCGATCTCGAATCCGGTCTCCTGCAAAATCAGGCCCTCTTTGATCGAAAAAATGCTGTCCGGCGCCCAGTACTGAAAAGAACTGCTGTCCACAGAAGACTCCTCGCGCTCGCTGATCAGCGTGAAACGCTCACGGCTGGGCTGGGGCAGGTAAGACAGCCGGGCATCGTATAGGAACTCGTCCGGCGCTTCGCCGTAGTGCTTGATGCCGCCCATATAAAGGTAAAAGTCGCCGTTCTTAAAGCGCGGGTCCGCCGTCAGGCTCAGGTCACTTCGCCGCAGGTGCATGCCGGCCTGGCGGTAATCCCCGTCGCCGACGGAGAGCGAAATATCCCCGCTCGGCGTGTGAAACGTCGGACCGATGCCGTAAGTCACCAAATGCGAGTGCGGCCCCAGGTCGTTCTGGTAGTTATGGAACAAAACGGTCACTTCCGGCCGTTCGGCGCCTAATGCCCGCCGCAGGCCGGCCTGCGCTTCGGCGTTGTCCGGGTCCTGCTTCAGCACGGTCCGGTACAGCTTCGCCGAGTCATAGGGCCGACCTAAAGCAATCATGAAATCGGCGGACTTCAGCATTTGCGGAACGGCGGGCGCCGGCGGCATTGCGGCTGCCCCCTGTGTCCGCGCTGCGGAAGAGGTCAGCAGGCCCAGAAAGCAGGCCGCCAGCGTTGCAAAACCGGAACGCACAATTTGTCGCGGGATGTCCATAGGTCTTCCTGAGGCCGGCTAGCCGGTATCCGCCGCCAGCCTCGCGCTTTCAATCCCGTGAACGGCGCAGGCTTCATCGTTTGCGGGAATGTCCCCGCTCATCCCGGCGGAGCCGAGGATGTCGCCGTCGGCGCTGCGGATCAGCACGCCGCCCGGCACCGGGGCAATGCGCCCCTGGGAGATCACGTACAGCGACGCCCAAAATTCTGGGGAGGCAGCCGCCCGCTTCTCCAGCGACCGGCCTCCAAGCCCCATGCCGAGCGGTCCCCAGGCTTTTGCTTGAGCGATTTCAGGCCGCAAAATGCTGCTGCCATCTTCGCGCTTTAGGACCAAAAGGTGTCCGCCGGAGTCCATCACGGCCACCGTCATCGGGGCGCACCTCAGATCACGCGCGTGCTGAAGGGCGGCATCGGCGATTTGTGAGGCTTGTGCAAGAGAAACTGTCATTTGTCCGCCTCCCCGTTCTCGGCGGTCGCGGGAACGGTGATCTGTGCGCCGGGCTTCGACTGCGGGCCGCGCGGGCCGTAGTCAATATCGGCGGACGCATGGCCCCCATGAATCAGGCCAACGGGCGAGTCCGCTGGGTCCATGACGGACTCGACGAACACCAGGCCGTCATGCCGCGCTTCAAGAACGGACTTCAGCTCGGCCGCCGTCGTCACGACACAGCCCTCCGCTGCGGTCGTCCGGCTGAATACTTTAGGAAGATCCGCGTAGCGCCAGTTGGCGACATCGTTGTATTTCGCGCTTTTCCCCTGAATGGTCCGCTCAATGGTATAGCCGCCGTTGTTGATCAAAAAGATAAAGGGCTTCAGGTCATGGCGCAGCAGGGTGGAAAGCTCCTGCGCGGTAAGCTGGAACGACCCGTCTCCGATAAAAAGGACGTGCCGCCGGTCCGGCGCGGCCAGCAGTGTGCCGAGCAGCGCCCCAAAGCTGTAGCCGATGGAACCCCAGATCGCCTGCGTGATGAACGTGCAGCCGTCCGGCAGCGTGAGGCCGGTGGCCCCGGCGCTGGAAGTGCCGTCTTCCGCGATGAGGACATCGCTGGGGCGCAGAAACGTCTGCATTAAAGGCCAGTAATCTTTTTGGGTCAGCTTGCCATCCCCAAAAGTCGCGGGGGCCGGCGGCGCGGCAGGCAAGGGAGCGCAGCGGCTGTTCCTGCCGGCGGATGCCGACGCTTCCACAAGGCTGCCCAGAAGTGATTTTAGGGTGATCCCCTGAAAGTTGTCTGTTCCGACATCCGCCGCGTCTCCGCGCAGATGGATCGCATTCTGCGGAATGGCGTCGCTGAAAAAGCCGGAAGTGCTGTCCACCCGCCGGAAGCCGACCGTCAGCAGGCAGTCGCTGTTTTCGATTGCTGTTCGGGTGCGGGCCGGACCCGAAGCGCCGGAATACACGCCGAGCGACAGCAAAGACTGCTCCGGGAATGCGCCTTTAGAGCCGGGCATGGTGGCAACCGGCATTCCCAAATGACCGGCGAGCGCGGCGGCTTCGCCGAGAACTCCATAGCGCTCGGCATCCATGTCCAGCAGCAGGGCGGGGGCCTTTGCCGTTTGGAGCCGGTTCAGGATCGCCTGCGTGCAGGACTTGAGCCGTTCTTCGTCGCACGCCGGCAGAGTCAGCGAGAGCGCCGCTTCCGGGACTTCAATGTCAAGAAACGCGATGTCCGACGGCAGCTCCAAGTAAACGGGGCGCTTGGCCTGCCAGGCGGTGACGATCAGGCGGTCAATCTCGGCGGCGGCGTTCGCCGGAGAAAGCTGCGCCTGGGCGGCGGTGACCTCAGCGAACATTCGCAGGAAATTGTTATGGCTGCCGTCGGCAAGCGTGTGGTGCATCATCTCGCCGCGCTCGGCGGACTTGAGCGGCAGCGAGCCGCAGATGACGACGACCGGGACATGCTCGGAATAAGCGCCCGCAACGCCGTTCAGGGCGCTCAGCGCACCGACGCCGTGGGTAACGATCAGGGCGGAGAGGCCGTTGAGCCGCGCATACCCATCCGCCGCATACGAGCCGTTCAGCTCGTTGCAGTTGCCGATCCAGGCTGGATGACCCCGGTCTTCAAGCTGCTGCATGAACTCCAAGTTGTAGTCGCCGGGAACGCCGAAAATGTGGCGAACGCCGGCTTCCTCAATCCGTCTCAGCAGAAAATCACCGATTGTTTGCTTCATTGATCCAAATCCTCGCCGTGTACAAAACGCTTCTACAGAACGCTTCCAGGCCGAAAAGACGTGCTAGGCGTCGTGGCGCATGGACACGTCCAGGGCGCCGATTCCGTCAATCGTGGCATGGATGCGGTCGCCCGGCTTAAGCCAGCAGCCGCCGTGCTCGCCCGCCGAGCCGGCCGGCGAGCCGGTGAACAGCATGTCGCCGGCGTCAATGGTCAGGTACTCGCTGATGACGCTGAGCTGCTCATCCACTTTGTAAAGCATCTCCGATGTGGAAGCGTCCATCATCTTTTCATCGTTGACGAAAAGCTGGATCCGCAGGTTGTTGATGTCCGGCATGAACTGCTTCGGCACGATGTACGGGCCGCAGGGAGCCATCGTGTCCTGGGCTTTGCCGCGTATTAGGTCAACCTTCAAGTCGTTGTCCACTTGAATAAGGTCACGGCAGGAGAGGTCAAAACCGATGGCGTAGCCGGCAATCGCGTCCATCGCCTCTTCTTTGGTCGCGTTCCGCAGTGACCGGCCGACAACCACCGTCAGCTCGCACTCCCAGTCAAACTGCTTGGTGCTTTTCGGGATGCTGACGGTGTTGCCGGGTCCCACCAGCGTGTGAATCGGCGGCCGGAGAAAGAACGGCATGGAGGCCCACTTCTGCGGGTTCAGGCCCATTTCTTTGAGGTGCCCGGAGTAGTTCGCCCCCACCGCCATCAGGTTGTTGGGGTAAAGCTGCGGCGTCAGCAGGTCCGCCGTGGCCGACGGGATGCCGTTTTCCGCTTTTTTCGGATCGGCCGCGACCGCCGCCGCCATTTCTTCGAGCATGGGAAACGCCGCATCCCAATCTGCCAGCAATGTCTTCACGGTCGCGCTTTGCAGCAGAGGCTGCTGGCTTTCGATCAGGTAATACGATTCGCCCACGCCGAGGGCCGCTTTTGGGCCGGACGGGGTTTGAAGCGATGCCAGGGTAAACTTTTGCATGGGGCTGTTCTCTTTTCTTGATGAAACTTACTTATAAAACTTAGCGGCGCAGGCCGCCGTTGACGTCAATGATCTGGCCGGTAATCCAGCGGGAGGCATCGGACAGCAGGAATGACACGACGGCGGCAATGTCTTCCGGGGTGCCCAGCCGGCCCAGCGCGGTCTTGTCAATCGTCTGCTTCTGGACATCGGCAGGAACAGCCGACTTGAATGCCTCCGTAGCCGTGGCTCCCGGCGCGACGCCGTTGACCGTGATGTTCTGCGAGCCGAGGTCGGCGGCAAAGGCGCGTGTGAGCGACTCCATCGCGCCTTTTGTGCCGGCATACAGGCCGGAATGAGGCATCGGAGTGCGGGCTTGGCCGGACGTCATGTTGACGATCCGCCCGCCGCCGGACCCAGCCCGCTTGGCAAGCTCCGTCATGCAGAGGACCGGGCCGCGCACGTTCGTTTGGAAGATCATGTCAAAGCTGGCGGCGTCCACCTTGTCCGCCGGCGTGTTGTCGCCGCGCGAAGCGGCATTGTTGACCAGCAAAGTGACCGGGCCGAACGCTTTCTCGGCGGCATCAAATAAGGCGGTGATCTGGGCCGGATCGCTGATGTCGGCTTTGACGGCCGCGGCCTTCCCGCCGGCCTTCATAATGGCAGAGACGACTTCGTCGGCCTGCCCGGCGTCGCTCAGAAAGTTGACGATGGTTTGGGCGCCGTCGGCGGCAAGCTGCCGGGCGATTGCGGCTCCGATGCCGCTGTTTGCGCCGGTCACGATGGCGACATGGTTGGTTAAGGCTGTACTCATTGCGGGGTCCTCGGTTCCTGTGTTATGTCTGTTGTGCCTGTAGTATGGCCGGGGCAGCCTGCCGGCGACTTGTAGATAATTGCGGTTTGGTGCTGTTTGTTGCGGAGATTGGAAAACTGAATAAGAACGGCGGGAAACAACGCAAAAACTCCCCCGGCCTCCATGATGGGAGCCGGGGGAGTTTATAGGGTCTTCGAGAAAAACAGTGCGGGGATGAAAAGAGCGGGACGAGGATCAGCGGCGCGAGAACTCGCTGGGGGAAAGGCCGGTCAGGCGCTTGAAGTGAAAATACAGGTTGCTGTGGTCGAAGAAGCCGACGGCCTGGGCGATTTCGCCTACGGTAAGCTGTCCGGATATCAGCAGCGTTTTCGCTTTTTCCACGCGCTGCTGGGTGACATACCGGTGCGGCGTGAGGCCCGTAGACTGCTTAAACAGCCGGATAAAGTGAAACATGGACACATGAGCGCAGGCGGCCAGCTCTGTCAGGGAAACGCTATCTGCCAAATGGTCTTCGATGTAAGTCAAGACAAGAGCGAGGTCCGATTTGCCCAGGCCGCGAGCATATTCCTTGAGCTTGAGGGGGGCAGCGCCATAGCTCCTCAGCAGGAACACCGCCATCGCCATTGCCAGGGTCTCCGCGTACAGCGGCCCGCTGGGGCAGCCGCCCTTCAGCTCGGCTTGCAGCGCCAGCGCAACCCAGGTGACTTGGGCAGACGTGTCGCCGAAGCTGACGCGCAGTTCTCCTGTCGCCTTCGCGCCTTCCATCCGGACGCAGATGTCGGTGACCCACTGCGCGGGAAGCAGGATTTGCAAGATGTGCGCCTGATTCGGCCACTGTGCATAAGTCGATTCGCCGGCCGGGCAAAGGCCGAAGTCTCCAGGGGCAAAGAGCCTGTCGTCGCTCCGGCCGCCGCACCTGCGAAAGATGTGTTTCGGGTCGCCTAGCTGGCAGGTGATCGCATGGTGGAGGCGGGGGGGGCGGCTTACCTCGCCGGTTTCTGGAAAGTGGTGTTCTTCCATGATAAGGCGGTTCCAGTCGTCCTCTTGATTGGAGGGTGCAGGTTGACTGGAGGGTGCAGGGGTGGTGTTCCGTCCACTTGAATAAACAAGAGGAAGGGCGATGGAAGAGGCCGCGGGGGAGCCAGGCCGGCTCAAAGCAAGGGACTGCTTGAACTCATTTGAGATGCAGGGCGAAGGATTAGAGTAGGTTTCCAAAGTGATCTCTTTTCGTTTAGTCTTGTAAAGCGAACTGGTTGTGTCCTGCTTGCTGATGTTTTCTTGCTCTTCCCGCAGCCTCTCGTTGTTTTTGCTTGTTTCTGCCTTTTTGCCGCGCCTTAAGCGCCTGCTGAGGTCGCAGCCAACAAAGATTCTGAATCATAGCCGCCGTCATGGCGCAGGCCGTTAACGAAAAAGGTCGGCGTCCCGTTGACGCCGCTTGCGGCCCCGCCTTCAAAGTCCGCCCGCACCCGCGCCGCGTGGGTGTGCTCCGCCACTTCCCGCTCGAAGCGGTCGGCGTCCAGTCCCAAAGAATGGACAAAGGCGCTTAAATGCCCGTTCCCCTGCGACAATGGGTGTTCATACAGGTAATCGTGTACGGCCCAGAACTGGCCCTGCGCCCCGGCGGCCTCAGCGCACTCCGCCGCGTGCTCGGCATAGGGGTGGATTGTCGTCAGCGGGAAGTTTCGGAAAACAAAGCGCAGATGGCTTCCTAGCTGCTGCTGCAAGCGCTTGACGCCGCCGTGGGCTTGCTGGCAGAAGGCGCTTTCGTAATCGCAATATTCCACCAAAACGATTGCGGCATCCCTTGGCCCTTGCGTATGGTCTTGATCATTCACAGGAATCGTCAGTTGTATCATAAGAAATGTCCTGTTCCATGTGTCTCTTGAAAAAATCAGGGTATGTAACCTTTGTTTTCCAATATCTTCCAATATCTTCCAATGCAGCAATTCCAGCCGCAGTCGTCATGTGTATTCTAAGACACTGGGTTCCGAGAGGCCCGCCGATTTTGCTTTGTACGGCTCTAGAGTCTACCCCCGCAGAAATACAAGCGTGATAGGCTATTACGCATAGGCGGACATACGCAAAAACGCCGGCCCGAAGGCCGGCGTTTCAATGAAAGGAAAAGGAGTTTTCGGGGGACCGCGAAGGAAGACGCGCCGGCTTTGGCGGCGCAGGAACAGCGTCAAGTCGGAGAGTCTTTCAGGAGTATGAGGCCGCGCTGGAGCGCCTGGGTGACGGCCTGCGTCCGGTCGCTGACTTTCATCTTGGCGAAAATGTTGTTGAGGTGCGCCCGCACCGTCCCTTCGCTGATGGCGAGCGACGCGGCGATTTCTTTGTTGCTTAACCCATCCATGACCAGAACAAGCACCTCATGCTCGCGGGCCGTCAGCGAGGGCGCTTTCATCCGCTCCGCCACCCGGTGCGCCATCTCCGCCGGGATGTGCTCGCGCCCGGCATGAACCGTTCGGATTGCTTCAACGAGCGTGTCGGGATGCGCGTCTTTCAGCAAATAGCCTGCCGCACCGCACCTCAGCCCTCGGTAAACATCCTCGTCCGTGTCGTAAATCGTCAGCACAATGATCCGCGCCTGCGGGAACTGCTGGCGGATGACGTCGGCGGCTCCCGCGCCATCTAAATCAGGCATCCGCAAGTCCATCAGCGTCACGTCCGGCTGGTGGGAGCGGAACATGTCCACCGCTTCCCGTCCGCTGGACGCTTCGCCGACGACGGACAAGCCCGGCTTGCGCGACAGCAAGGCCGCTATGCCCTGCCGCACGATCGCATGGTTATCAACGACTAAAATCCGGATGTCCGCCTGTTCTGCGGCGGGGTCCCTTGCGGCAGCCGAGCGATTTCTCATTTGCCTCCTCCTTAGATTTCGCGGCGCCCGCTGCCGTGCAGTCTGCCTGCCGAAAAGCGCCGGGGCGACGGTTTACTCAAAAAGCGCCGGGGCGACGGTTTACTCAAAAAGCGGCTTGCAGCGCGGCCGCCGGCAGGAAGACGCGGACCGCCGTTCCCTGCCCCGGACGGCTTGTCACGGTCAGCTCCGCCCCAATGCGCCGCGCCCGCTCACGCATCCCCAGCAAGCCAAATCCAAAGTCGCCCCGATCCGGGTCAAAGCCGTGCCCATCGTCCTTTATCCGCAGTTCCAGCGCCGTTTCATGGTAAAAAAGTTCCACCTGCGCCTCCTCAGCCGCAGCGTGCTTGAACACGTTCGTGAGCGCTTCCTGCCCAATCCGCAGCAGCTCGTCTTCTACAGGCGCCGGCATGATCCTCGGCAGACCGAAAAGCGAAAAAGCAGTCTGCGGAGTTCCATAAGGCGCTGTCCGTTCGCAAAGATTTCGCATCGCGTCAACAAACGGCAGGCTTTCCAGCAGCTGCGGACGCAGGGCATGAACCGAGCGCCTCAGCTCCCCTAGCCCTTTCTGCGCCTGGCGGTGCGCCTGCCGAACATGCACCATTTTGTCGGCAGGGTCGAAGGTGTCTTTGTCCAGGGCTGCCTGGAGGTAGATAATGATCCCGGTCAAGTCCTGCGCGAGCGAATCATGAAGCTCGCCTGCGAGGCGCCCGCGCTCCTCCAGGATCGCCGTCTGCTGCGCTTCTAAACGGTCCTTACGGGCCAGCCATGTCAGCTCCGAAGCAAGCACAACCTGCCCCACCAGCGTCTGCGCCAGTTCCAGCTCATCGGCCCGGTATTCCCGCTTCTCGTAATGGGCAAGGCTGAACGTGCCGAGGTACTCCCTGTCGAAGACCAGCGGAAGCAGCAAAACGGTCTGAATGCCCTGATGCGCCTCGACGAGGTCCCGAAAGGCTTCCAGTTCCGGGTCGAGCATCGGCTCCTGAAGCACATAAGGCCGTCGTTCGAGGTGCAGCGCCCGGTACGAGGAGATTTCCTCCAGCGCTGTCAGCGGAATGCCGTTTGTCATGCGGCCGTAGGCAGGCAAGTCGCTCGCCGGATACACTTCGCCGTTTTCAACGATGAGGTAAGGCTGCGAGAAACCCTGTTCAGCGTCATCCAGCCACATCTCGCCCTGCGCCGCCTCAAACTGCTGCATCAGCGTTTTCAGCACCTGTCCCAAATGCCGGCCCACGATAGGCTCCGCCTTCAGTGCCTTCAGCGCCTGGGTTAAGGTTTCCGCCTGACCTCGCACCAGTTCTTCGGCCAAGTTGCGGCGGCTGACATCTTCCGCCACCGCAACGATGTGTGTCGGAACGCCCCGCGCATCACGCAGAAGTGACGCCGTCAGGGTGACCCAGGCGGTTGAGCCGTTCTGGAGGGTGTAGCCGGCGTCATTTTTGTAGTAGGGGATGATGCCGGACCGCAGGCGATCAAACGCCGCAGCCTCGGCTGGCGGCGTTTCCCCGATGCTGATGTCATGGAAGGCGCAGGCCGTCAGCTCATCCTGGGTGTAGCCGGTCATCTCGCAGAACTTGGGGTTTGCTTGAAGCCATTTTCCTTCAAGGCTTGCAAGAGCAACGCCGGCCGGGAACTGCTCAAAGATGCTGCGAAAGTTTCGCTCGGTGACATACTGCACGGCTTGGCCTACTCCGAGTCATTTATTCCAGTTCGCAGCGCCGTCAACTCTTCCGCGCCAACTCTTCTGCGCCAACTCAACGCGGCACAGGCGACAGCCGGGCGGCCGCAGCGGCGGCTTCTTTCCCGGCGACGGCATGCCCGGTATCCTTCAGAGGCGTGACGCCGGACACGGAACACGACGGGTACACGCAATTTATTGGATGCAGTTGTCAAAACACAAGGCTAGAATGGCACACTGCAAGCGCCTTGTCAATCAGTACCATGTGATTTGAATTGTGATTTTGTGCGAAGATGAGTGTTTGTATTGTTTAGCAGCAGGGGAAGATAGGTCTGTGATGAAACCCATAGCCCAAAACAGCATCCACTTGAGCTTCCCCAGCGCCGCCCCCGCCGAGGATGCCATGTCCGAGGCCGAATATGATCTTCACCATGAGGCTTGGCTGAAGACCCAGAGCAACACGTTTCAAACCCTCTGGACGGTGGACATTCTCTCCCTGCCGGAGATGCCCCATTTTCTACAGCCGAGGTACGTCGGGGTGCAGGCGACCGACAGCCGCGACTATGTCTCCAATGGGCGAGTGCGGAGACGGGAGCAGCACTGCTATTTCTGCTGCACGCTTGATGGGGTCGGCGTATTCTCGGACCGGGAAGGAGTGCATCTCGTTCCAGAAGGACAGGCGTTCTTGACCGAAATCGCGGACCCGGCGACGGGATACTTTTATCCCGGTGCGGATCGTCGTCCCTGGCGCTTTCTGGCATTCACGTTTGAAGGTCTTGCGGCGAGGGCAATGGTGCGGGACTTAGTAGAACAGTACGGACATCTTTATCAAATGGGGGAGCATTGCCCCCTCATTCGGCGGCTGCTTGATTTTGAGGCGTCTCCTTACCGGACGCTCCATCCCCATGCTCTTAACAGCGCGGCGCTGGTCTTCGATCTCCTGCTGAGCCTTGGGGCAAAGGCACGGGAAGCGGAAACTTTCGACCCCCTGAAGGCGATGGTGCACAGTGCGCTGGAACTAATGGACATGGAACTGGAAAATAACCTGAGCGTCGCCTCCGTCGCTCAGCGGATCGGGGTGAGCCGGGAACGCCTCTCGCGGTCGTTCCAGCAGTACCTGGGGCAGTCTCCGCAGCAGGTCATCCGGGAAATGAAGATGCGGCGTGCCAGTTCCCTGCTCAAAGACACGGCGCTCCCAGTCAGCAAAATCGCCACCCGCTTCGGCTATTCGGATCAAACAAACTTTATCCATGCGTTTCGGAAGGTCATCGGGATGCCGCCGGCTGAGTTCCGTCTGCACGGCACCCTTCCCACAGTGAAGCCTTACTCACGCCGCCAATCAATGACCTCTGAGATGCCGAATGGTTTCTGAGGCGCCGGCGGCTTGAAGAAAAACATCCCATGCTGCATCAATTTGTTGAACACAAGCATTTTCTGGCCTTCCAAGACGCTGTGAAAGAGGGCGCTGCCAAAACGCTGCCCTCCGGCAAAACACTTTCGCTTGGAGCCGCCTGCTTGGCCCTGCGCGTTCCTCTGGAGCGTCTTCATGCCCTCATCGAAGAGAACCGACTGGACGCCTGGGCCTACTTCCCGGAACCCGGCACGAATGCGTCTCATTTCTTCGTTTCCACTGCCTCCGTCGTCGCTTACGGCCTGGCTCGCGGCTTGTTCCCCATGGCGGAAAAGGCGCAGTTTTTAGTGACGGCAGAGGAATATGAAACGCTCAGAAGGCATTCAGAAATACAGAATGCCTAAGGCTGCTGTTTCAGTCCAAAAGCCCGATTATCCTTATTCTAATTCCTGGGGCGCGGCTGTCCGTGTTCCTCAAAGACGCCGTAGACGTGGGCATCATTCTGGCGATTGTTCTTTTCAGCGGCCTGCTCGGATTCTGGTAGGAGCGTGGGGCTGCGGATGCCGTTGAAAAGCTGCTGGCCGTGGTCCAGATCAAGGCGACCTGCCTGCGCGGCGGCAAGCCCGACGAAACTCACACCGATGAAGTCGCGCCGGGCGATATTGTTGTGCTTCATGCCAGCGACATTATCCCCACCGACTGCTTGATCTTGGAGGGTAAAGACCTTTTCGTCAACGAAGCCGCACTGACTGGCGAGACGTTCCCAGCGTAGAAATCTGCCGTCACTTTGCAGATAGACACGCCGCTCTTGAAGCGTATTGATAGCCTCTTTTTAGAAACAAGTGTCGCCAGCGGTGCCGCGACAGCCGTTGCCGTGCTGACAAGCAAGTCCACGTAGTTCGGCAAAGTGTCGCAGGCGCTGACGAAAAGGCCGCCCGAAACGGAGTTCGAGCGCGGCATCCGGGAGTTCGGGTACCTGCTGATGCAGGTGACCCTACTGCTGGTGCTGGGCGTCTTCGCGGCCAACGTCTACTTCCACCGGCCTGTGTTGGAGTCCCGGCTGTTCTCACTCGCGCTTGCGGTGGGCCTAACGCCGCAGCTTCTGCCAGCGATCATCTCCATCAATCTGGCCCACGGCGCACAGCCGACCAAAAAGTGATCGTCAAGCGGCTCGCGGCCATTGAGAACTTCGGCAGCATGGACGTTCTTTGTACAGACAAGACCGGCACACTGACCGAAGGGGCTGTGCATCTGCACTCGGCGGTAGATGTTTGCGGCGACGACAGCGACAGCGTCCTGCGGCTGGCCTTCCTGAACGCACATTTTCAAACTGGCTACACGAACCCGATTGACGAGGCGATTGTGAGTTTCAAGCCGCTTGACGTTTCCGCTGACACGAAGCTCGACAAGGAGCCGTATGATTTTGTCCGCAAGCGGCTCTCCGTGCTGGTCCAGGACGGAAGCAGGCACTTGATGGTGACCAGAGGGACACTGGCGAATGTGCTGGAAGTTTGTCAAACAGTGGATACAGCGCAGGGAAAGACGGCAGCTCTTGACCCCATGCGAGCGCAAATCCAGGCCCAATATGCAGCGTTCAGCGGCCAGGGCTATCGAATGCCCGGCATCGCCTACCGGGATTTAGGCACAGAAGCCCGGATCGGCAAGAGCGATGAAACGCAGATGACGTTCGCAGGTTTTGTGACCCTGTTCGACCCGCTTCAGGCGGATGTAGTTCAGTCGCTTCAATCACTCAAAGATTTGGGTGTCTCGCTGAAGCTGATCACGGGCGACAATGCCCTTGTCGCCGCCACTGTCAGCCGTGAGGCCGGGATGACCGACCCGCAGATTGTCACGGGCAGCGACCTTCAGCAAATGAGCCAGGAAGCGCTGACACAACGCGCACCGGCGGTAGACGTGTTTGCAGAAGTGGAGCCGAACCAGAAAGAGCGGATCATTCTCGCACTGAAGAAAGCGGGCCACGTCGTCGGCTACATGGGCGATGGCATCAACGATGCGTCCGCGCTCCACGCCGCCGATGTCGGTATCTCGCGGTGGCAAATGCGGTTGACGTCGCAAAAGAAGCGGCGGACATCGTGCTGCTGGAAAAAGACTTGAACGTCCTAGCGGCAGGCGTGCGGGTGGGCCGGATTACGTTTGCCAACACGATCAAGTATGTGTTCATGGCGACCTCGGCAAACTTCGGCAATATGTTCAGCATGGCCGGGGCATCACTGTTTTTGCCCTTTCTGCCGCTCCTGCCCAAGCAGATACTTCTCACTAATCTGATGACCGATTTCCCGGAAACAACGATTGTGACTGACAGCGTGGATCCGGAGCAAGTGAGCCGCCCACGCCGCTGGGATATAAAGTTCATCCGGCGGTTCATGGTGGTATTCGGGCTGGTAAGCTCTGTTTGTGACGACCTGACATTTGCCGTTCTGCTCTGGCTGCTGCATGCGACGACGGCGCAGTTTCGGACCGGCTGGTTTGTCGAAAGTGTCGTGTCGGCGGGCTTAATTGTGCTGGTGATCCGCACCCGCAAGCGGTTCTACCAGAGCCGACCCTCTCGTCCTCTGCTGCTGGCGACTTTTGCGATTGCCGCTTTGACTTTGATCCTGCCGTACACGCCTCTTGCTATACCGCTCGGCTTCGCACCGTTGCCGCTCGTGTTCCTGCCGGTACTGGGCGGTATCATGGTCTTCTATATCGTTTCTGCCGAGACTGCGAAGTTATTCTTCTACCGCCATACCACGCTGTAGCCGGCATAGACGGTCACCATATTTTTGCTAGAGGCGAACACTAGAAAGCTCCGTCGGATGTTCCGGCCAATGCGAGTTGGTCACGCACCCCGCACTAGCCGAAGCAGGAAGATCCCTTCGGCCTGAAAAAAAGTTTCGGGTGGTTGCCAATGTCGCGGAGCAACACGCTGATGATATAAGCCGATGACATAAGTAGAGGGTCACGGTAAGGTTCGTGCCTATGGAAGAGTGCCATACTCGCGCTCTTGTATAACAACTCTGAGTACCTAGCGCATCTGGAAAGATTTGGCGATCGACGGGGTGATCCCCCGGCAATCGCAGGCACTGGCACAGCTTGCACGAACAAGCCAGAGCGCCTGAAGCGTCGGTTTGGTCTGCCGGCTTGCAACACCCCCCCCAACCTGTTCGTGCCGGTTGGGTTTCTCTGGTTTCAAGGAGATCATCAACTATGACAAACAAGACTTACACCCACCCCGATGCGCCGGGCACTTTTTGCTAAGAACCCGTTTAGCTTAGTCGGGGAGACAGCGGTAACTACTCTCACGCAAGGAAAAACAACCACGATTGGTCTCGCTGAGATCGGTCTCGCTGATCTTCCGTCCGTGGCACCATACATGAACGCGCTTTTTGCCCAGTTTTAAGGAGAAAACAGACATGAACGACACAATCAACAAACTCAAAATCCAAGAGTTGCTTCGGGGCTGTACCCCATTGCCCACTGCCGAAAAAATCGCAGAATGGGCAATGAAAAATCGCCACTTGTTTGCCATGGATCAGATCAAGATCGACGGCAGCCCGGAGCGGCTGGCTGTGGGGAAGTTTTGGCACCTCCTCACAGTGAATTGCTTAGTGGATAAGGCCGCCGCCAGCGAGGCTCTCCTGGCTGACTACTGCCGGGTTCATGGAACCGGCTACCTGGGCACGTCCGAAAACGCCGACTTCGGCCTCGACTTCCTGGCACGGAAGTTCAACTACACCGACCGCGCTTCCCTCAAACAACACCAACCCGACCTTTACGACGCGCTCTTCTCCGCGCTGGCACGTCACCCTTGGCGTAGCTACAACTACGTCCGCTCCATGCTGGATGCCAAAGAACGCGATTTTGCGCTGAATACCTTCTGGGCGACTTGGGTGAAGGAAACCGAGT
>CAXUBO010000008.1:0-56698 GCA_964249345.1 uncultured Armatimonadales bacterium
GTAGGGGATCGAGGGGGGGGGTAGTTCAACATAGGCGCTGCTGCTGCCGTCGCTGCTGTCGCGGCAACGAACAACGCCGACCGGACACCCCGCGCATCATTCTGATTGCGAAGAAAGCAGATGGTCAGTCGGTACAAGCCGTGCAGGACAAACAAGGACGCTCGGCGAAACTGCAACAGGCAGGGACAATCTGTTCAGCCATTCTGTTGCACCTAGCTCAACGATGCCGCAAAACGAACCTGAGAGTCAAAACAAGCCTGTGCCTCCGTACCCGACAAATCTGAGGCGCGTTCGTGAAGAACAAGCAATGATCACGCGGGCGCAGCTTATGGCCCGCTGCGGGCAGTTAGCAGCGCAAGATGAGACCAAGTATGTCACGGTCGGCAAAACTACGCTGCATGACCTGGAAGCGGGTCTGCGTCGCCCACGTCCGAATACTGCGGCCACGCTTGCCGCCGCACTAGAAACCGATCCTAAAGAGCTTTTCCCTTTTGGCCCCGATACGACCATTCCTAACCCCAAAGGTTATATTGAAGCTATTCAACCTTTCCACCGAACCGGACGCCCAAAAAAACGCCCCACCTCTCCCTAGTAAAAATACCTGTTTTTGTGCTTTTAGGTTCTTTACAATCACTTTGTAAACATTTAGTGCTACAATGCACACAGCCACAAGTTGCCAGGCAAATTGAACTTCGTGCGCCAAAGATAGGAGCATTTGCCATGTCCAGCGACACAGAACATACGGCTGACAAAGACCATCATCTCGCTCTTTTTAAGAAGCGCAATCATTTTGTCGTTGAAGAACGCAACATCACGCCGACCGACGTTTCCCAATTCCTGCGCCTGGACTGCCCGCGCTACCTGCGGCTGCGGGCTTACCAAAAGGCCAACGGCGATGGATTCTTGTATGATAACGATGTGGCTCCGCAGGCCATCTCGCCTCTGTTGACGGCGGCAGGACTTGACTTTGAGCGCCATGCCGAACAAGCGGCTGCGGCGGCGTTCGCAAGCATCCATTGTGCCGACCCTGATGAGGAAGATATTGAGGACGCACTAAAGGCCGTAAGGGGCAATGTGCTGGTCGCCGAACACGCCCGGCTCCTGGGGAACGGGGAAACCCTGCTGCTGTTCCAGCCCCGGCTTGCGGCCCCCCTCGGCGTTTGGTCAGTTGTCGGCGATGCGGATGTGTTGCGCCTGCACCGGGACGATGCAGGTCAGCTTCACGTCCTCATCGTGGACATCAAAGGCTCGGCGCAGGTCAAGACCGAACACCGGCTCCAAGTCGCCTTCTACGCCGAGATGATCCGGGCGGTGCTGACCGAAGCTGCTGTCCCTGTGGCTGCGGTGAACATCGGCATTCTGTATCGGGGGCCTGCGGACGGCGGCGCGGTTCCCGGTCTGCTGCCGCTTCGTGAAGTGGCTCAAAGGAAACTTGCCAAGCGGCTGCTCGGCGTGGACGATGCGCTGCTTGAGGTCATTCATAATATGCAGGATTACACTGCCGAGGTACGGGATTTGCTTGTCGGCGACGAGGCCCAGATCGTGCAGATCGCCGAGAGGCCGTTTTCCGAGGTTCCGTACCGCCTGGGACTTAAATGCGACGGGTGCTTGTTCAACGAGTTCTGCCTAAAAGACAGCCACGAGCGCGGCGACCTGTCCGCGATCCCCTACATTACCGACGCCCAGAAGCGCAGCCTGCAAGCCGAAGGCGTCCGCACTGTGGGCGAAGTGGCAGGGCTGATGCAGTTCGCCGAAGACGGAGATGAAGTCAATGAAGACGTGGGCAAAGACACGCTAACACCTGCCGAGCGGCACAAGGCCCTGGTGCGCCGCCTGCTGTCAGGCAATGTCGGGCCGCACCTGGAAGAACTGGTGCTGCGGGCGCGGCGCGTGAACACGAAGCGGAGCGATGCTAGTTAGGAAAACACGGATCAGGACGACACGGAGGCGCAAAATGACGAAAAACGATAAGCCGGGTACGAAACTCAACACTAAAACTCTGAGCTACATCCCGAACCGAGGGCGCGGGACGCTGCCGGTCTGCGATGCCCAGACGCACCCGAACCTTGTGTGCGTTCACCTCGACGTGCAGTACGACTACGCCCATGAGCGCCTCTACCTGGTCTCGGCACGGATCACGGCGGCTGGTGATGGTCAGGAAGCCGGAGCCAGAACCTTAGTCCGCTTTTGCGAGGCCCCGCCGGACACCGCCGAAGCCGAGCGGGAACTGCTCACCGAGTTCGCCCAGCGGGTCGTGGCTGCCGTCACCGAGAAGGCCATGCCTGATGCCGAGGGAGAGCGCCGCGCTCCGCTGCACCTTGTCTTCTGGAATCGCTACACCATGCGCTTGCTGCTCGATGGGCTTGACCGTCACCGGAGCAGTCTCAGCGCCGCCGTGCCTGCCTTGTACGACCTGCTGACCCAGAAGGCCGCGTTCGCCTCGCCGACTATCACGTTCCTCGAAGATGAACTACGCCGTAAGAACCTCCCGATCCTCTGCCCGTCCTTGCAGAACGTGGCGACATTTTTGCGCTTTTCCTGGACGACCAAAGACGGCGACGACCTGCGGCACATCTTCCATGCCCGTGTGTTCGACGGCACTGGCCGGATCGTCAGGGAAAACGGTATGGTAGACTTCTACACAAAACGCGCCCGCTATGACTCGCAACTACCGCTGGAATATGCTTATGCCGCCTGGGACGCGCTGCCGTTGCCTGAATACGATGAAGCCGAAAAAGTTCTGCGCGACCCGTACAAGCCGTACCGCCAGGCGACGCCGGACGGGATGATCCAAATCGCAATGGCGCGGGTGCGGGCGCTGGACTGGATTGCAGATAGCTTTTATACGGGGAAGATGCGCGGCAACCCCAAGATCGTCAAGGAGGCGTTCGACCTTGCGGCCATTGGCGCATACTGCGAGGATGCCGGGACGCTGGCCGAGGCCGTGGACGACTTCCTTTACATTGAGCGCCACACGGAGCTTGCCGAGTGGAAGAAGGAGCGCCTAACCCCGCCAGAGCAGCGCGTCTTGGCCGGAGACAGCCTTCTGGTAACGTACCATGAAGCCGACCAAGACCACGAAGCTATTGACGGTGATGATGATGTGGCAGCGGAGGGCAAGCCGGCTCGGTTGAAGGCGAACACGATCCTGCGCCTGCGGGTCAAGCCCCAGGTCAAAGGGCTGGGCGCGGCGGACGCACTTGACCTATTCGGCGCTCAGGTCGGCGACAGCCTCATCGTTGCGCCACGTTGGGTGGACAATACTTGGCAAAGCGAAGACGGCAAGACAGCAGCGACGCCGAGGCCGACTGCTCTGACGCCGGATCAGCTTTTGTATGAGGCCCGTGCCGAAGTTGCCCAGATCGAGCCGGGGCAAAAGTTCATCGGCCAGCCGGTGTTCGTGACGGTCAGGGTCAAGGCCAGCTTCGGCGGTGACGGCTGCTTCCTGTTCAACGCCGCCCGCGCCCAGCCGCTCCGGGACGGCGAAACGTACACGCTGGAACCCGATCCTAACTCGCCGCTGGGCAAGTGGCAGTCCGACATGGCGCAGTCTCTCTGCCGCCTGGAAAGAGCAAAGGGAAGCGACCCGCAGCGTCGGCACGTCCTGTATGACCGCCTTGCTGGAATAAACAATGGCGGGCGTGACCGGGTGCAGCACTGGGACGAGAATGCTGAGGCCGGGCAAAACAAGTTCCTGCGCGGGCTGGACGCTCTGCGAAAAGAGGGCTTGATGCCTGACCTGCTCGGCGCGGAACTCGAAGCCGCCAAGCGCAAGCTGATTGGGCATTCCGGTGATGTGCCGCTGGTGCTGGTGCAAGGCCCGCCCGGAACCGGCAAGACTACGGCGACGGCGCTGGCGATCTTGGCCCGCGTCCAGGGAGCTTTGACGGCGGGCCTGCCGAGCCGCGTGGTGCTGTCCTGCAAAACTCATGCCGCGACAGATGTGCTGCTGGGCAAAGTTCTCGACATGCAGGATCGGCTCTGGGCTGTCCGTGACCGTCATCCGGCCTTGTTCGCCCGCCACTTCCACTCCGCCTTGCTGACCCTGCCGCTGCTGCGCCTCGCGCCCAAGACCGAGCCGCTGCCTGGTATCCGGGAGCTTGGCAAAGAGGCCAACAAGCGGCGCGGGCGGCGTCCCTGCAACTGGGACGAAGTGCAGGGCCACGCTGCTTGCATCGTCGCCGGGACGCCGGGCGGCATTTACCGGATGGTCAAAGGCCGATGGGGGGACGACCTGTTCAGCAACCGTCTTTGTGATCTGCTGGTGCTGGACGAAGCCTCGCAGCTTTCCTTGCCGGAAGCGCTGCTGTCTGGGCTGCCGCTGCGTCCGAGCGGTCAGGTCATTGTTGGCGGCGACCCGCGCCAGATGCCACCGATCATGCAGCATGATTGGGACGAGGAGCCGCGCCAGGCTTGCCGGGAGTTCGGGGCGTTCCGGTCATTGTACGAGTTCCTGGAAGCGCAGGCCGTTCCGCAGATCAAGTTCGAGCGCAGCTTCCGCATTCACAAAGACAGTGCCGAGTTCCTGCGGCGCGAAGTATATCAGAAGGATGGCATCCCTTTCTACTCAACGAATGAGGCGACGCTGCCTGTAATCAAGCACAGTGACTCGTTCCTCGCTGCCGTGCTTGACCCGTTGCAGCCGCTCGTTGTCGTGGAGCATGACGAGGCGGGCAGCCAGAAGCGCAACCTCTTCGAGCAAAGGCTGATGTCGCCGCTGATCAACGCGCTGACCGATCCGATGGGCTACAACCTCAGTTCGCAGACGGGTCTCGGCGTCGTCGTGCCGCACCGCGCACAGCGGGGCTTGCTGCGCTCGGAGTTTCCTGGTCTTGCCACGGCGATTGACACCGTAGAGCGTTATCAAGGCGGGGAACGTGAGGTCATTCTGGTTGGCGTCACCGAGAGTGACCCGGCGTACATCAAGGCATCTGGGGAGTTCCTGCTGAACCCGCACCGGGCCGTGGTCGCCTTGAGCCGGGCGACGAAGAAGACTGTGGTGGTCGCGTCGCGGTCGGTGTTCACGCTGCACACGCTGGACGACGAGCTTTTCGAGGCGGCGTGTTTGTGGAAGAACCTGCGCCGGGTTGCCTGTCCGCACCGGCTGTGGCAGGGTGAAGTCGAGGGCCAGAAGGTCACGGTCTGGGGAAAAGAGGTAGGGGAGGGACAAGAGAATGGCTGAACAGTTGTTCCCGATGGGAAGGATCGTCGCAACGCCAGGCGCGTTGGAGGTACTGGCTGAGGCGGGCAAAGAACCGGCAGAACTGCTTGACCGCCACGGGGCCGGGTTCTGGGGTGATCTAGGCGAAGAAGACTGGAAGGCAAATGAAGAAGCGCTCCGGCAGGGCTGGCGTCTCCTCAGCAGCTACAACATCGAGGGCGAAAAAGTCTGGATCATCACGGAGGCAGATCGCTCGGCGACGACAATCTTGAGGCCGGAGGAGTATTGAGGGCCAGGGCAGGCAAAAAAGGACAGGTCGTTTTCTGAGAACGTCTGTTACACTGTTCACATAGCTTCGACAGATGAAGTGACTCTAAATGACTGGATACAAAAACCAATATGCCCCGGCCTATCCCCAACATAAATATCGAAGTTTCTTTCACTGCACCCGATGCTGACGAAAACGATTTGCGTCAGTGGGTACGCGCCACGGAAATCTTGCTGCGAATCAAGGCGCGGCGAGACGCAAGGCTGGCTGCCGCAAGCACCATGCGCCGCACCGTTTTGACCATCTCCTTCACCTTCGATTTGGTAGATGTGCCTCATCTACTGGCGGCGGCAATTTAGTCACCATATCGCATGAAAGTTAGCAAGACCATGAAAAAACCAAATACTCAAAAACGCTTTGCGTTCTATTTGCGGTGCAGCAGCGATGATCAAAAGCACGGCGATTTCACTACTATTGACACGCAGCGTGACATCAACACAAACCATATCCAAAAGCAAGGGGACTTGCTGGTCGGTGATTACGCCGATGAGGGTAAGAGCGGCACGAACTTGAACCGGCCCGACTGGAAGCGTCTCCTCGCTGACGCTCAGGCGGGCAAGTTCGATGTGGTCGTCGTTACCTACATGAGCCGCTTGGGGCGCGGCAACTCTTTCGTCATTGCGGAGTATGAGTTGCAGAACTGCGGCGTCAAGGTCGAGATGGTGCGTGAACAGTTCACCGACGATCTCGCAGGCTACATCGGGAAGACTACGACCATTATGATGGACGGATTGTATCCAAAGATGGTCAGCCAGTGGACACGCACCAAAATGGAGCAGATGGTCGCCAACGGTTTTTTCTGCGGCGGACAGCCTCCGCTCGGCTACTGCAAGGAAGTTGTCCCCGGCTACTCGGCGACGCCGGATGGCAAAGAACCGCCCAAACAGATTATTCCCGACCCGGATCAGGCTGGGATTGTGCGTTTCGCCTTCGATCTATTCTTGACGCGGCGCAAGGTAGCCGCCGTGCGCGACTACCTCAACTCAGTGACAGGGCGGCATTACACTTCGACCTCAGCGAAATATCTGTTGCAAAACGAGGTATATGTCGGCGATTATATTTTCGGGGACTGGCGCAAGGACGACGCACACCCGGCTATCGTGGACAAAGAAGTTTGGCTAATGGTTCAGGCGATTTTGGAAGAGCGCGTCAACAGCCGCGTCAGCCGTGAGCCGATTTCGGATGCTTACACTTACTACCTGCGTGGGCGTGTGTTTTGCCCCCATTGCGGCTGCGTGTTTACAAACAGTGCGGCAAAAGGTGGAGCCGTGCGCTACTACGAGTGCCTGCATCATGCCAAGCGTAAATCTCAATGTCCGATCCAGCGTATCAATGCCAGGGCGCTCCATGCCTCGGTTCTGCGTGAAGTTCGGCGGGCGGCAACGCATCCAACGGTTATGCACCGACGTATTGCAGAGTCAGGCGGCTGGCAGAATGCAGGCGAGGCCCAAGTTTCTTTGCGCGGGCAGCTTGGCAAGCAGAAGCAGATGCTTGATACGCGAGCCGCAAACTATATCAAGGCCATCGGCGAAGGGCGCAGCAGCACTTACCTGTTGGACGCGCTGGAAAAAGTCGAGGCGGAGAAGCAGGCCGTTTGTGAGCAGTTAGCGCTTGTGGAACAGGAAATCGAACTGGCAACAGTCAAGCGGCCCACGGCGGCGCAAGTTCAGGAGGTTTGGTCGGAAATGCTTGGTCTGTGGGATGAAGGAACAGAGGAAGAGCGCCAGGAACTTGCGGCGTCGTTCGTGACACGGGTGGAAGTCAAAGAAAAAGACCGCGCCTCGATGGAATTGCAAGCAATCCCAACTGGCTACGGTCAGAAGTTCGTAACAAAGTCTCAAATGGGAGCCGCTGGTGAAGTTATCGCAATAAACCCGTCGCTCCTGAATACGCACAATTTCCCGCCCATCGAACTGGATTACGAGATTAGCAGGCCCAAGCGCGTTATGCGTCGGCAGGTCGTTATGGTCATGCACGACGCGGTAGGGTAGAGCGGCAGGCACGGAGCGCGGTATCATAGTTCCAGAGGGCGCGGCGTCCGAAACAAGGCCCGTCCCCTGGAACAACCGCCATGTCAAAAAAGAAATCCACTTACACAGACCAGACTTATCCGCCTTATTTTCTGCTGGATGCGCCGCAGTACAGGGCGTACTTCGCAAGGGCCGAGCAGCAAGTCAAAGATTTGATCGCCGACTCGCCATCAGTCATCAGGTACACCACGGCGACGACGGGCGGCCAGGCCCTCACGCGGGCGGTCGCCCATCAACCGAATCCCGATCCACCTGAACACTACGATCCCGACGCCGACTTTGATGCTGATTTCGACAATGAGACTGAGCCGCCCGCCGACCGCTACGAGCCGTTCAGGACCCTCACGGCGGGATGGGCGGCTCTGGACATCGGCCCCGTCCGAACTTTGTATCACTTCGACCTGTTCGCAAGCACTGCGTTTTCAGAAGACGTGATGGACAGCGGCGGCTTTCCCCGTTCGCCCCATGCTACCATTCCCAGGCGTGTCGGTTCGTTCGGCAACATTCTCAGCCCGCCCGATCACGGAAGGGACTGGCTGATCTACGACATCTTCCTGGGCGATGCCCTCGCAAACTTGGGCCTGACTTGGGAAGTCATCGAGGAGGCCATGACCGATGCTTTTCTTGCCGCCCTGCCGCCCGTGTATCCGCCGCTTCTGACTGCCGCCAATGTGCCGAGGTCGCTGGCTTTCCTTCTGTGGCGGCATGATCTGGAACACTGGCGTTTTTTCCATGTCCACGGCGCGGCCATTCAGCGCGAGGCGGCGAAGATGTCCAGGCTACTGTGGAAAACCCCCGATGGGCCAGAATTCGCGCCGATACTGGCGTCTTTAGCAAGGCGGGCCGAACCTGCACCGTGGACGCAGCCTGTCAGGGGGGCGGAGAAACTGGCAGACGAACTTCAAGAGAGGACGAAGGACAGCAGCCCCGTCATCAAGGCCGTCAACAAAGCCCTGGACGCGGCTTTGTGGGGTGGAATTTCAACCAAGACGGTCAGAACGACTGCGGCTGACTTCGTGCAGCACATCTGGAAAAACAAAATTGAGGTGAACGGGCAGCGGACGGATGAGTACAGGATGCTGCTGGCCGACATCCTGCACCACTTACCCATTGTCCGAGGGCTTCCCCCGTTGCGGCGGTTCCAAGACGCCCCGCCTAAGCAGTTCCCCGCCCAGAGCGATGAGGCTGTTCGCAAAAGTCTCGGCCCTGTGAGGGGCAGTGAAAAAGCGTCACAGACCGCGACCGACAAGAAAGAATTTACTCCCACTGCACGGGGCAAGACCCCCGAATCCCGTGTTCGCTAAATGCCCTTCGAGCGCATTTTGCAAGTCCAGCCCGCCGCCGAGAACTCTGCCTTTCCGATGATCTATGATAACTCCAGCGCACCGCGCTGGGGTTATTTTTTGTCCCCAGCCTGCGCCTCGTGCAGAAACAATGGCAAGACCGCGACTAAAAATCGAAATAGACATTGTTGACCCCCCGCCGTTCAGCGCGGACGCAGCGGACGGTCAAATTGTCGCAAATCAAGCCTGGGTGCGGGCGACAGAAATCCTGCTCCTGGCTCAATCCCGACTTGCCGCCCAGCAGCAGGACGCCGCACTCAGCAGTGAACAGGAAGACAAAGCCGCGTGACCGCGCCGCGACTTGACTTGCGCGGTGCGGACAGTGCAGAGACACCACACCCAGCGGGGTTTGACGAGATATTGAAAGCGTTCATTCGGGGCCGCGCAGTTGAAAGGCTTCCCGCTATGGCAAGCAGGGCGGTTCTGGTTGTATTTTTTTCTCGCCTGGTTTGATTATAAATTCATGGCTTTTTTCAGGCTTGTTTTCGTGGCCTCCCTCTGCGAGATCGGCGACCGAAATGTTTAGCTGTTGACGGCGCTGCCGGATACGTCTCCCCGTTTTAAGGCGGACGGCGCTGGCGCTATCGGTAGCATAGGGTGTAAACTCTTTCATGAAAACACTTTATCCTAACTTTAGCAAAGAATTGGGCATATGTTTCCCAAAAGGTTATGCGGCACTAAATGCGCTGATCCGCTAAACCATATTAGCGGTGCTTTCCGCAAACCTATTGCTGGCTTGCTTCTTTATAATGTGTCTTTCATTACACCTTCTGCCGGGGTTCCAGCGCAAGCACTCAAAAATGAGTCTAAGTCGGCCCGCATGATGCGGGGGGCGTGCGGGGTTATCCGCACGATGCAGAGTTGTCCCATCGCCACCAGGCGGTAAACTGTGCGGCGCGAAACGGTCAGCAGGCGAGCGGCGCTGTCGATAGTGACGACCAGTGGTGGCTCTGTCGCAAGATTCTTCATGGTTCCTCCAGGGCTATCGTGACTGGATTAGCCCTACGATGACCTTCTGCACGGTGCTGAATTTTACCTTCAATGATTTGAAGGCGGCAACTGAAGAACTGAGAAACCCCAAAATCCCGACAGGCAGGGGTGCGCGATCACCATCTGTCTAGTGCAATCGAGGAAACAAGCCCGGTTTGCTGGCGTCTTGCTTCACGCCAAAAAAATGTTCATGCCAGGCGTGAACCTACTGCGCCCCAATGTGCCAAGCGTTCTTCGCCCGGTTTGGAAGCAGTCTCACCTTACCCGCAGGGATGTCTGTCATATCTGCACAAAAAGCCGACCAGTTGCCGTGCAGCAGTCAAATAAAATTCACAAAACAATTGGCCGCATTTCGAGCGAAAAAAAGTTGAAAATATCCTGCAGAGCGGCTACTCGACATCCGACGTTGTATGCACCGCCCGAGGCTACTAGCCAAATCACGGCGGATTCGTAGTTTCCACAAGAGGATGTCATGCAAGAATATATCAGAACTGAGTTTCGCCCACCCCCCGTCACCCTGGCGGCCACTGGAATGGCCGTGCTGGAGGCAGTGCATCTTGTCATGCACCGCATCCATGCTCAGGAGATCGAAACAGAGCTTAACGATTTTCCCGGCGACCGTGCGGACGCCGTGCGAAAAACGCCGGCTCGGGTCATTGCCCGCATCAACCGCGAAATCGGCTGGTCGATTGTGCCTTTGACGGGCAATTATTATGAGGACTTCGAAGCCGCGCTTGAGGATCGAAACATCTATCCCGACCGTGGAAATTTCGTTGCCGGGGCGCGTCCCGTCGGCGGCAAGCGGCCCACCGGAACCACGAATTTCAGCCTGGACCGCTCGACCCTGGAACTCGTTCTGCTAACCTATTATCTGCTGACCCACTACCTGCCGCGGACACATCCATGGAGCTACTATGGGTTTTTCGATTGGGACGCGGTAGGCACGGCAGTCATCGGTGCCCAGGTCATGCTCGCGGACAATCGGGGCGCAGCCCTAGACTATATTGCGGAACCGGTATTTGGCGGAGTGCTGGAGGAACGGCTGCGGCGACTAGAGCGGCTGCTGGAGGGTACGGAGGAATACGTGGTAACCTGCCTCATCTGCTTCGAGTCAATCGTCAGAAATGATGCTGACTCTATCCCGGAACTTGATCAGAAGCAATTAGAGGCCGATGGTTTAGTATATCACGCTGATCATGTCAGTTGCCGGCTCTTGTCCAATAAAAGCGATTAGCTCGCGAATGATAATCCCGACAAACGGCCAACGAAGATCGTGGCGGGGCGCAGGACTTTGCGTGCCCGTCACGCTCTTTGACTAAATTCTGCCCGGCTTTGAGGGAAAGATGGACGACTTGTCCCGGTAATCGGACCCGGAAAATCAAGCCGAACGTAAACAACTCTTCGACAAAGCAGTGTCGCCTAAGTGAGGTATTATAAAGGGTAAAGGCGTAGTTCTGTTCTACTCCGTCAAACAATGTTCAGCGATGTGAGCTTCTCGTGATAGTTTTACAGGAACCACCTATTTTGCAAGACACAAAACAGCACTTGGAGGCTATGGATGGGGATGCTTTTGAGCGTCTTGTTGTTCGTTGCCTCGGCGAGATGTCGCCGGAACTGCGTGGTCTGGCTGTTCTGGGGCAGAACGATGACGGCAAGCCCATTCCGTGCCCCGTGGATGGCCTGTATTTCGTCGCCGCGCCGGAGCCGTGCTGGGTAATGGTCGCCAGCACTACCATGGCGCGTCAGAAGTTGCGGGGGAAATGGCTAGGAAACGCAGGCAAGGCCGGCGATGTCGACAAAGCGGTCACTTGGTTTAACGAGGCCAAGGTGAAAAGCCCCGGCGTGAAGGGTCGCCTCATTCTGGCGACGAACCGGTCACTTAGCGGCAATGACAAACTTTACCTGGATGCCGTTTCAGAGGGCAGGAATAGTGGCCTGCAAATGCAGATCATCGAGGGTTCGGCCCTAGTACGTTTCCTAGACAATACTCGCGAGGGGCAATCCGTCCGTCAGGAAATTCTAGGCATCCCGGCATTTCTGATCAGTCTGCCGCTACTTCGTCAGGTCGCCCAGGAGTCGCTCAAAGCTCACTGGCTGCGTTACGGCCCTGGTTTGGAGGAGGCTGATCACCTGATTTCGAGAAAAGCCCAGGCAGGCATCCGCCGGTCCTTGGCGGCAGGTTCACCCCTTATCGGTCTTCAAGGGGCTTCCGGCTTCGGCAAGTCAGTGCTTGCCCATCAGGTGGCACGGGAACGGACAGAAGCAGGCGATGTGGTAATCTGGATTCCCGCCGAACTCATCACGCCAGATGCACCTCTGGCAACAACGCTTTCGGCGGTTCTCAAGATGTTCTCAGCCTCCCTTGACGCCAGCGCCGGGGAAGATGCACTGCGACTCGTTGCTGAGCAAGCAAGCCGATTGATCCTTCTCGTGGATGACATCAATCGCACGGATCGCCCCATTCAGCTTGTAAAAACGATGAACGGATGGGTTGGCGCAGACAGCTACAGACAGGCAGCAGGCTCTGAGGCGCGAAGGGTCAACAGCGCTCCGCCCCAGGTGAGTTTCCTTGTTCCCCTCTGGCCGAACGCCTCTGCACCCTCTTATGCCGGAACAGGAGCGGACAAAGCCATGTGGATGCTGTGGCGTCTTGTGCCCGTTGAGCCGTATTCACAAAAGGAGCGGATCATGCTGGAAGAGCAGCGTCAGGCCGAACACATTCCTGACTTTGAAGGCATCACAGATGCACTCAACGGTGACCCTTTTCTCTGCGGACTGGTTTCTCCGCATCTTCGCTTCACTGCCGAAGATTCCCATGCCGAACTAATCAGGCTCATCTTCGAAGACTTCCTTGCCCAGTCGGCTCAGGCGGCAGAAGAGCGTGCCCGGTCATGCAATATGCTTGTTCTCACTTACGAAGTTATTCAGGCTGTAGATGCTCTTGTTGACCTGATGCTCGACCAAGACGAGCCGGACCTCAACTGGACAAGAGTACAAAGCCGTCTCAGCGAGCGCCAGGCTAACATACTTCGCCATGTCGCGGACACGAACCAGTTGGGCTGGCTGGTCAGCGACCCGCAGCAGGCTGTCTGGCACTGGAAGCACACGCGCTTGCGCGACGCTTTGATCGGACGTCGGCTCGCTGTAGCCCTCTTCCCGGAGATAGCAACGGAGGGTGACCCGGTAAATTTATCTGAGCAGGTGATTCGTCTTTTGGATAATCCTGGCCTTTGCGAGGCGTGGGCAATATCCTTGGCGTATTTGCCTTCTGCCAGTACCCAATGCGGAGCGATCAAGATTTTGGGGCAGCACGCCCCGCTTGCGCTCGCCCATGCGCTACGGCTTTCGCTTTTTCCGCAAGAAGCCGCGCCACGCGAGGCGCTCCGAATGGGGCTGAAGACAGCACTTGCGGTGCAGCCCGACCGGTCGAATGAGTTCGTGCCGAGTCTGCAAACGCTGATACTTGAACAGCTTTCTTTGACGGACGACGATCTTGTGCTTGACATTGTGGAAGGCTTGCCCGTCGCTTGGGACACCGAATTTGCCCGTTTGAGAAATGGGAATTTGACGGTTGCTCTTGGAATGATCGCAGATGCACAGAGACACAGTTTTCCGCCAGCAGCAAATGATCGTCAACTGGAGGCTTCGCTGCAAGCCTTCGGCAAGCGGGAGGCCCGTCAGAAAGCGCATTTGATTGAACGCATAAAGGCCGCACTCCAAGACAGCGCTCAGATGAAGGCTGCTGTACTTCTGATGGGATACCTCGCATGGCCTGAGTTCTCGGCGTTAATCAGCATCTCATGGCAGCAGCACCGCTCGCTGTTTTTTCCAATAGCCGGGAACTTCAACCATGGTCCCTGGCTCTGTTACCTCTGGGCGCTGGGACGATGTTGCACACGGGAGACGAAATCTACTTTGGTGGAACTCCTGCTGGGCGTCGGGCGTCTGGACGACGAACACCGGGAACATGGAGCGACACAACGCTATTTGCATTTCGGAAGTGGGATGCGGCAAGCCCTGCGTTTTCCCCTGTCGCCTTCGGCTGTGCAGACCTGGGTGGAAGTCGCTACAGGAACACCCACTATAAGCCGTGACTTGTTCTTCAATTGCCGCCAACAGGAAGAACCGGACATTGTCGAGGCTTATGTTCGCTGGGCTGCAATCGCGAAGCCGTTCATGCCGGGAGACTTTGTGAGGAGCAGTGATGTTTTGCTTGACCCACAGCCGATTCCGCCAGGTTGGATACACGACGCGAAGGTGTATCAGAATAACGACGTGCTCAAGCGTCTATGGGAACTGGTAACGCGGGAGACAAACCAGGAGGTACGTGATCTCGCTTTTACAATGTGGAAGCGGTCCGCTTCGCATGAAGAAATCGGTTTGTTGCGAAGCATTCGCGAGGATGATGCGCTTTTCGACCCGTCCCTTGAGGTACGTATCCGGCTCGTTGACGAGACAGCAGCACCAGCGCTGGCTGCCCGTATCCGCCAAAACCCGGCAGAGTGGTGTGGCTACGCGCCGCGTTTATACCACGATGCGGAAGTACGAGAGGCGTTTTTGGCGGGCTACCCGGTCGCACTGGAAAAGGCACACTGGGATGTTGAGGCCGCTCCAAGACACCTGCCTCTCAATGCAATTCCTGAATTCGTCAGTCGGTTGCGGCCATCCCTGCTTCGAGCCTCAGAAACCTGGGTTCCGTTGCTGCTAACTGGTGTCCCAGAGGCGCTTTCACTCGTGCATGAGGCTGTCGGCCAAGCGAGCCAAGAGGACCTGCAATTTTTGTTCAGCTTCAGCCTTTCATCTGGTGAGCCATTGACCAAAAAAATGCTGGACGCGATTGAACCTGCATTGAACCGATGCGAGCCAAATCAGTTGAACTACCTTGTTGAAAAAGCAATCGAAGACGGTCAGGGGGATTGGGTACTTGAGCACCTGCCGGAAATTGTCACGGGCGATGGTCATGCGCCTCTCTGGCTGACTGAAGCCGATATTTGGGCGAGCCTTGGCAAGTTAGCCAATTTGGCTCCACAAGGACTTATGGCCGTCTATTGTACGAGCGAGTTCCACCGTGTTGTGGACGACAGAGGTCGCCGCCCATTTCTGGCTGACCCTATGATAATCCTGCGTGCATGGATGCGAGAAAATCCTTCCGCCGATCAGATTTCTGTCGCTGCTCTCATCATTTCAGAAAAGGGCATTCCTGATGATCTTTTATGGTGGAGCAGACTTCAACCCGACGACGTGGGACGCCCTCATTGGGAAAACGCCCGCAGACTGCTGAAAATCAGGCGCTGGAAGAATTGATTTGTATCTGATTGTTCTATTAGATAGAGAGGTTTCAAGGGACCGACATCATAGTATAATGGTTGCTGTTGTCCCACGCCTGATGTGGCTCTGAAAGACCAGGGTGCCGCCGTGCGCTTCGGCAATGCCTCGGCAGATGGCAAGGCCGAGGCCCGTGCCGCCTCCCTGACGGGTACGTGCGGAGTCAGGACGGTAGAAACGCTCCCCCAGATGCGCTAAGTGCTCTGGTGCGATACCGGTTCCGGTGTCTGTCACTGTAACGGCGATTTTGGCACCATCGCGCCGAGCGGACACCGTGATCTTCCCGGTCGGCGGTGTGGCCTGGGCCGCGTTTTGCAGCAAGTTCGCAAACAAGCGGATTAGCTCGTCTTCATTGCCACAAAACGCGAGGCTTTCTTCTGCCACTTGCAGGCAGATCGGGGAGCCGGCGCGGGCTGTGCGGGCGACGGCTTGCTCCAAAACTTCGCGTGCCAGCACGGTGATCTGGTTTTGGCCGAGCCGACCTTCATCGGCGCGGGCCAGCAGCAGCAGGTCCTGCACTAAACGCGCCATGCTGGTCGCCGCGCCCGCGATTTCACCGGCGGCTTGCTGGACTTCCGCTTCCGAGAAGCCACCGTAGGTAAGTTGGTTCGCGGTTCCTTGAATAACCGTCAGCGGCGACTTTAGCTCATGGGACGCATCGGCGGTGAACCGCCGCTGCTGTTCCAGCACTTGCGCTTGACGCCGAAAGCTGGCCTCCAGGCGCTCCAGCAGGCTGTTGAACGTCCCCGCCATTAACGCGAACTCATCTTCGCCCTGAGCCGGGAGACGCGCTTCCGGGGTGTCGCTCATCGCTGCCGCCGCCCGCGTGATCTGCTTGACAGGCCGCAGAACACGCGCCGTCAGGGCCGCGCCCCCTAGCCCCGCCGCCACCAGCGCTACCGGAATGAGCAGCAGCAAGGCGCGGTCAAGTCCTGCGATGGCTCGGTCGACTTCCGTGAGCGGATAGGCCGCTTGCACATATCCGTCTGGCAGGGCCGGGTGTGTCAGGACACGCAGTTCGACACCGTCCGCCGTCACCGTGGTAAAGACCGTTTGGCCCTGCCGCGCCGATCCCAAACGAATGGAGTTAAGAGCGGCGGGGTCCCACGGTGCACGGCGTTGGCCTGGCCCGCGTGGTTGTCCTTTTGCGGTAAAGAAGCGAGGCTCCAGACCATTGCCCGGTCCCTCCGGGGGCGGTTCCCCCGGCGGTGGTCCGTTAGGGGGTGGACCTCCCGGCGGATGCAGACCGTGCGGCGGCTGAGTTCGCGCCGTAAGCTGCTGGTCAACTGATCCCAGGATCGCTTCGCCTGCGGCAAAGCGCGTCACGAACCCCAGCACGACCAGCAGAGCCGTCAGCGTCAGCGCGTTCCACAAGACCAGTTGCAGGTGCAGCGAGCGGAAGCGAATCAAGATAAATCCTCTGTCTCTTCTTCCCTCGTCTCTCCTGCCCTCATTTTTATGTATGGAACACGGAGCGTATATCCCGCCCCGCGCACGGTCTGGATGAGCTTCACAGGAAACGGGTCGTCCACCTTACGGCGCAGCATCCCGATATACACGTCCACGGTGTTTGAGAAACTGTCCTCGTCCTGCCAGATACGCTCTTGAATGGTCTGCCGGGACAGCACGCGGGACTCGTTGGAGGCTAAGGCTTCCAGCAGATCGAACTCGCGCTGGCTCAGGCCGATTTCCTGCCCGGCGCGGGAAACTTTGTGCTGGGCCGTGTCAATTACAAGGTCGCTGACACGGATGAGGCGGCTCCGATGAACCCGGTCGCGCCGGAGTAAGGCGCGGACCCGCGCCAGAAGCTCGCCGAAGTCAAATGGCTTCGGCAGGTAATCGTCGGCCCCTAAATCCAGGCCCCGGATGCGGTCCTGAAAGCCGTCGCGGGCCGTCAGCATCAGAATGGGGACACGGCTGCCGCTCTCCCGCAGCGCCTCGCAGACCTGCCAGCCGTCCTGCTTCGGCAGCATGACATCCAAAATGACCAGCGCGTACAAAGACTCTTGCGCGAGAGTCAGCCCCTGCGCCCCGTCTTCCGCCCAGTCCACCTGATACTCGGCCTGGGCCAGTCCGCGCTTCAGCATCCGGGCAATCGCCGGGTCATCCTCGACAATTAAAATCTTCATGCTTCTCAGTGTAGCCCTGCAACATGAAACGCAAGTGAAAAATCACCCCTTTTCAGCCGTGCGACTTCGCCCTCTTCAGCGCCTCATAGGAAACTTCTATGAAAAATGTTTGGTCCTGCCGATTTTTCATCTTCGTTTCATGTTCGGGGCTTAAAGTGTACCTGTCCGCAGCACCAAACCCTTTCACTCAAGGAGAAGAAACTTATGCACGTCCGAATGTTAGTCCAGGCATCGTCCGCCTGTGTCCTGTTTCTCGCTGGAAGCGCCCTCGCCGCGCCGTCCGGCAGTCTTGCCCGCCGTGCACCGAGTGCGACCACCACGACCGGAACAACCACAACAACCGGCACTACAACGACCACGGGAACGACCACGACAACCGGCACAACTGGTACGCCCGGCAACTGCCCTCCCGGCGGCGGACCCGGTGGGCCGAACGGGCAGGGTGGCCCCGGCGGAAACCACGGACAGATGATCATGGGAACGATCACCGCGATTGACACCACCGCCGGGACAATCACCGTCGCGCCGACAAGTGGGACAGCAACCACAATCGCGCTCACGACCGCGACTGTTCTGGTCGGCCACGAAACCATTAGCGCGTCGTCCATCGCCCTCGGCGACACGCTGGAAGTCTCCGGCGTCCCACTGTCCCTGCAAGTCGCCAGCATCGCCGACGACCATGTGAACACGGCGTCTTCTACCAGCACGACTACAACCACCACGACGACAGCGCCTACGGGAACGACAACCACCACAAGCCATGTTCCCGGAAGCCTGCGCGTCCGGGGTGTCGTGACGGCCTTAACTCCGCCGACGATCACCGTCAACGACTCGTTTGCGCTGACACTCTCCGTGTCTTCCACCACCACCTATTCTGAGATCGTCACCATCACGGCCTCTCAGATTGCCGTCGGCGACTCGGTCGTCGCTCAGGTGTCCGGCAGCAGCACGCTCACCGCGACGAAGCTGGATGTGACCGTTCCGTCGTAAGACCCGGCCTGCGCCGAAACAGACGTGGGCCACGGTTCTCATTCGTGGCCCCTACTTAACGAGAAAAGTGAATGCAAGAAATACAAGCCAAAGAAGAGATGCAAAAAGAACCCATGCCTCAAGAAGTCCCACCCAAAGAAGGCGCAGCGGCAATGGATCGGCGAACAGCCCTTGGTATCCTCGGCAGCACGCTCGGCGCTCTTGTGCTGGCGGGATGCGGCGGGGGCGGCTCGACAAGCCTGGGAACGACCGGAACAACGACAACGACCGGAACGACGGGAACAACCACGACCGTTACTGCCCATACCGTGACGCCCGAAGGGGAGATTGGGCCGTACTTCACCGACGACAGTGCCTCCGGCTACAGCCGCAGCGCCATCACGTCCAGCATTGACGGCACGAACACGCAGGCAGGCGTTCCGCTAACGCTCAAAGTCTACGTTTACGACAGCGAGAACAGCGATGCTGCGCTGGCGGGGGCGCAGGTGGACATCTGGCACTGCAACGCGCTCGGCGTGTATTCCAACGAATCCAGCGAAAACACCCTCGGCCAGTCTTGGCTACGCGGCTACCAGTTGACCGATGCGACCGGCTTGGTGACGTTCACGACAATCATTCCCGGCTGGTATCAGGGCCGGGCGACCCACATTCACCTGCGCGTGCGCTCCAAGTACGACGAAGCCTCGTCCACAAGCGATGGCACCAACACAACGCAGGTGTTCTTCCCACAGGCGACGCTCGATGCGCTTTACACGAGCGTCTCACCCTATAGCACAAAGGGTGTGGACACGACGACGAACGCCGCCGATCACGTCTACACGCCGGAAACGAAAGCAGAAACGGAAGTCCCGCTTGTCGGCAGCGCAGCCGCTGGCTATGCGGCGGCTTTCTCGATCTACCTGCCAATCACCAGCGCGTAGTTCTTCACGACAACGGCGTCTTCACTCAGAGACCAAGTCAAGAGCCACCGCGGCTTAACTGTTTATAGCACGAAAAGGAAAGACTATGTTACAACCACCGTTCGCGAATCTGCATCAAGACACACGAAGGCGTTTCCTGCGCCCCGCCGGAGCAGCCTCACTCACCGGAGCAGCCCTGGCGCTCGCTTTCTTATGGGCAGTGCCTGCAGCCCAGGCTCAGACCACCGGGACGTTCGCGCCTGGCCTCACCGAGTCTGCCTCCGACAGCGGCATCACCCTGCCCTTCAATTCAGGCGCGGCCACTTACATGGGCTACCTGGATGCGTCAGAGTTTTCTTCTTTCACATCCCCCGTCCTGATCACCGGCATTTCGTTCCGGCTTGCCACCGGCTATAACAGCCAGATTTTGACGTCGGCTTGGCCGTCGCAAGACCTGACGTTTTCCAACTTCAACATCCAGCTTGCCGAAGCCAGCACGGCGGACGAAGCCGCTGGTGACCTGGAAGACAGCACCTCGTTTGCTGCCAACCAGAACGCCGCTACGGCCACGACCGTGCGAAGCGGAGCGCTGACCGTCGCCGCCGACTCGTTCACCAACAGCCTGGCGGGAACCAATACGTTTGGCCCGACGATCACGTTCACTACTCCCTATGCTTACGTTCCCGGCGAGAGCCTGACGTACCTGATTGATCAAAGCGGCCACGGTACGTCGGAAACGCAGGCCGCATTTGCGTCTTCCGACTTCTCGGAGTTTGCGGCGGACGCCCTGGACAGCTCAGATGGTACGGGCGTACCGACTGGCTACACGTCCCCACTGATCGTGCAGTTCCAGTATGAAACGGGAGCGGCGGCACCTGTGCCGGAAGCGTCCACTACTATCTCGTTCGGCGTCCTGCTTGCGCTGGGCGTAGGCGCGGTCATCGTCAAGCGACGGCGTACTCAGAAGCAAGCAGCCTAAGCTGCAGCCTCCCCATGACAGAAGATCAAAGGATAAACAATGAACCAATCTGAAAGAATGAACCGCAAGGCTATTCAACGCCGTCGCCTCATGCTACGGGCTGCCGGCAGCGCAGTCGCTTTGATGGGACTGGCAGTATTCGTTGCCTCCGGCGGCGGTATCGGACCAAAGGCGGCGCACGCCAGTACGCGCACCGGGACAGCGGATTGCACCTATCTGACCGGCGGCGCGGAAACCGCCTGCTATGCCAACAAACTTTATTCAAGCTCTGGGCTGACCACCACGCAGCAGAGCGCATTGGAAATCCCCTTCACCGTAGACAATGCCGTCAACTGGAGCAATCTGCCGGTCAATCCGAGCAGCCGCAACGGCCTCCAGTTCAGCGCCCTGACGACGGCCCAGCAGACGGCGTTCCTAAACGTCGTCCAGTCCGCCCTTAGCTCCTATTCCAACGACCTCGGCAATGGAGACCCAGGTTACACTACTTACGACGATCTGCGGAAAGCCGATGACGTTCTGGAAGCCACTGCCGCCAACGGCGCTTACGGCTCCGGCTTGTATCACCTGGCGATCCTCGGCACGCCTTCCACGTCCGCACCGTGGGAGCTTCAGTTGACCGGACACCATAGCGTTTGGAACCTCGTCTACAACAGCGGGACGGTGACGGCCACGCCGAACTTTGTGGGCGTTGAGCCGTCCTCGTTCACGGTCAACAACACGACTTATGCTCCTCTGGACACGCGGCGTGACGCGATGTACGCCGTGGAAGATTCGCTTTCCACGAGCCAGCTTGCAAGCGCGACCCTGAGCCAGAACTTCAGCGATGTGCTGCTGGGGCCGGGCCAGGACGGCGTGTTCCCGACGCAGCAGGGTTTCTTGGTGTCTTCCATGAGTGCCGGCCAGCAGGCGCTGGTCAAGACGGCGATTGAACAATGGGTCGGGGCGCTGCCGGCGGCTCAGGCCGGGCCGCTGCTGTCGGCGTATGAAAGTAAAGCGGCGCTGGCAAGCACCTACTTCGCCGTATCAGGGGCGACCACACCGACAACACAAGGCTCTTACGTCCGCATTGATGGGCCGCGTGTGTGGATCGAGTTCGTCTGCCAGAACGGGGTCGTGTTCCCCAGTCAGGTCCATTATCACACCGTCTGGCGCGACAAGGCCGAGGACTACGGTGGGCAGTTCTCATCCTACCCCGTCTCAGGCACCACCGGGACAGGCGGCACAGGAACGGGTCCAGGGACTGGGACGGGCGGGACAGGAACAGGTCCGGGGACTGGAACGGGGCCTGGCACTGGGACGGGCGGCACACCTCCTGGAGGTTAAGCCTCTTCACTGTTGTTGCGGCGGAGCGACCTGTTCCGCCGCAACGACTTCTGCAAATTTCCCCTGCAATGATGAAAACTATGAACTTTGCTTCTTTCGCCTGGCGGTTTACTCTGCCACTGATCGCCCTCCTGTTCCTGCTGCGGCCTGCGGGCGCACACCCGATGCCGCAATCCGCCGTTCTGCTGGATTTGCACAAAACCGGGGTCGCCGTCGAGCTGCACCTGCCGATCTCGGAGTTCCAGCTTGGGTTCGGCCAGCCAATGCTGCAAGACCCGGTGGGCAGCGTGGCCCAGTACCGGCCCGCGCTGGCGGACTATATTGCGCGGCATCTCTCGGCAACCTCGCCGGATGGGCGATCCTGGCACGTGGCCGTAAAGGATGTCTCGGTCGGCCCGGACGAACTGCCGCAGTTTTATGTGGTGCCTGTGAAGTACCTGATGGCCCATGTTTGGATGGTGCCGCCGCCGGGAGCGCCGATCCGGCAGTTCCAGCTTCATTACGACGTGATCGTTCACCAGGTTGTCACTCATGTGGCGCTTGTCTCCGTGCGCCAGGATTGGGACGGCGGCTTGCTGTCTGGGACGCCGGAGATTTTGGGCGAAGTCCGGTGGTATCGTACAAGTTTCGCTGTGGATCGCCCAGCGGGAAGCGCCTGGCGCGGCTTTTTCAGCGTCGTTCATCTCGGTATTCAGCATATTGCTGAAGGAACAGATCATCTGCTGTTTCTGCTGGCGCTGCTGTTACCGGCCTCGTTGTGCGCCAAAAACGGACGCTGGGGAGAAGCCGCCGGAGTTCGGCCCAGTGTCCTACGGCTTGTCAAGATCGCCACGGCGTTCACTCTCGGACACTCGCTGACATTGGCCGCCGGGGCGATTGGATGGCTTCGTGCGCCGAGCCAGCCGGTCGAGGTGCTCATTGCGCTGTCCATTTTCGTCTCTGCGCTTCATGCGCTGCGCCCTATTTTTCCAGGCCGGGAAATGTATGTTGCCGCCGGCTTCGGCCTCATTCATGGCCTGTCTTTTGCAAGCGTTGTCGCCGAGTTTCACCTGGACGCCTGGCACATGACGCTATCCATTCTCGGCTTCAACATCGGCATTGAGTTAATGCAGATTTTCGTGCTGCTCGTGACGATGCCGTGGCTGCTTCTGCTGGCTCGTACCCCGGCGTATCCGCCGTTTCGCGTTGTTGCCGCGACTGCCAGCGGCATCGCCGCGTTGGGCTGGATGGCGGAGCGTGCGCTCGGCTGGCCGAACCCCATTGGCTTCTGGGTGGAGCGGGTCGCCGCCCACGCCGTCTTTGTCGTCATCGGCCTGGCCCTGCTTTCTGTGGGAGCCTATGCTTGGAACACGCTTCAGCGGCGAAATCTGTCCGTCCGAACACTGATGCCAAACCATTAGAAAATAAAGACAATTGGAACACAAAAAGCCGCTCTGGAAATTGTTCCAGAGCGGCTTTTGTTTCGGCATTCACTTTCACTACAGCGCTTAGTGGAGAAATACAGAGCGAGCAGTCAATGTTTGAGTGGTTGCATCGAATGTGCCCGACGTGTCTACAGTGGCTCCGGCAGTGACATCGGCGAGTGTTCCGGTGGTGTGGCCGCTTTTCAGGAAGACCGTCGCCGAGGAAGTCTGAACTGTAATCGTGCCGCCCGTTGGCTGAAGACCGTCGGCGCGGTTGACCGTCAGTACAAAGCCGCCCGCCGAGGCGCTGACGCTTGCGACGGTGCCGGTGGCCCGCTCATGCTGCGTAGAAGTGTAGTCGTTCAAGGTGACCATCGTCGTGGTCACCGTTTGAGCCGCCGGGTCGAACGTGCCTTCGACATGGACGCTCTGGCCGTTCGCCAGTGTGACGGCGCTGCCGGTCTGCCCGCTGACAACCGTTGTGGTGGAAGACAGCAAGACTTTGATCGTGCGCCCGTTCCCGCTTTGCAGGTCAAAACTGGTCCCGGCGACAAGGTTTGCGACGGTGCCGTCGAGATGCCCGATGCAGCCTTCGCCGGGGTTCTGGCTGCCGTCGCCTGCGCCGACGGTCGGACGCAGAACATTTCCGACAAGCTGGAACTCAGCCAGCTTGAAGTCAATCACCAGCGAAGATGTTTGCCCGGCGAGCAGCTTGGCCGGAGTGGCAACCGTAATCGCGACGGTGCCATTAGAAGAAGTGCCGACCGTCGGATCAACAGCGACGCTGGTGCTGGTGCCGCTGGGGGTGACGAGGGTAAAGTGGTCGCCGAACGTGATCCGGGCCTGCGTGTAGGTTCCCGCCGGGATATTCAAGCTTGCCAAAAGCTCTTTGGTGCTGGAAAGCGACGAAAGGTTGATTGTCTGCCCAGCGGTATCGTTGAAGACGGTCTGGTAGGTGGTGCCGTCCGTGGTGAGTTCGATTTTGTAGAGTGTCACCAGCACCTGTTTGTACTGGTCGCTGAAGCCGTCCGTGACAAAGACGTTCAAGGCGGACGGGGTCAGCGAGGAAGTCGTGCTGCTGCTGGAGGAAGTTCCTCCGCCGCTGCCGCCGCACCCCGGCAGGGTGAGGAGCGCGAATGTACCGCCGAGAAAGAGGGCGGGGACCGCAAGGCGTCGCGGGTTGGGGAGGCGGGTTCTGAGGAAGCGGTTCATGAAGGGTGTCCTTTCTGGAAGAAGCGTCTTAGTTTGGGGAAGCATTTCTGTACCAGTCAGAGCATGCCGGGCGAAGATGAAAAGCAGATGAGAAATTTCGTTCCTCGCAAACAGAGGGTGACACCTCAACATAAAGCCTAGATGAAGATAAAAACCGTGATGAAGATAAAAACCGTGTGAAGACCGACACTTACACTAAAGTTGCTGTCAATAAGCTCGCATCGTCGCGGAACCGCCCGCCGCAGAACGTGCGGGCGGCATTCACGACTGCATCGCTGACTTCTTTTGCTAAATCGGAACTTCTCGAAGACCGCTGAGAAGCTGTTCGATAGGTTCGCTCGGCGGCGGATGCTACCCCATCCAACCCGAACATTTCGCGGCCACGGCGGGCTTCGGTGATGCCGTCCGTCACGAGAATCAGAGTATCTTTGAGAGCAAGCTGCTGCGTCACGGCCTCATAAGCAGCGCCTCGTTCCACGCCAAGCAGCATCCCTTGCGCGGCGATGGTCGTACAGCTTCCGCCTGCCCGGAGAACCAGCGGCGGATCAACACCGGCAGCAGCACAGGAAATTATGCCCGTGCTTCGGTCCCAAAGGACGAGTGAGAGCGCGACAGGCCAGACTGTACCACCGAATGCCGCGAAGCTCTGGCAGAGCAGGTTATTGAGGCAAGCCATCGCAGTCGCCGGGCAGGAATGCTCGGAAAGAAAGCCGCGCAGGGCAAACTTGACGGCGGGAATGTGCATCGCCGCAGGCAGCCCCTTGCCACAGACATCACCGAGGACGATTCCGATTTGGGTTCCGTTGATCGGGAAAGAGTCGTAAAAATCGCCACTGAACGGTCCCTCTGTTAGTCCCTCCGAAGATGCGGCCTCACAAAATGCTTGCATCGCCATGCCCGGAAGCTACAAGGTTTCTGAGCGGGGTGTCAGGAAAAAACGTGTCAGCAGTTCCGCCACGTCGTGATCCTGTTTCCAGGCTGCTTTGATTGCCGCCATCCGTCGGTCCCTGCGGGTTTCCAGTCAAAAAGTGCGATGACTTGTCCTGCCTGTTCCCACGAGAAGTGGAAAAGAGTTGAGTCCCGCAGCTTTGTTTTGATGACAAATGTTCATAGGGTCAGCCTTCCTCGCGAAGCCGGCGGCAAACCTGCCATCCGTCGAGAGAGGGGAGCATCACGTCCAGCAGGATGAGACCGAACAAGTTCTGCTGCGCCACCGTTAGGCCGGAGTGGCCGTCTAAGGCGACGGCCACTTGGAACCCTTCTTCTTCCAGCCCTTTGCGGACCGCTTCCGAAATGACAGGATCATCTTTAATCAACAGCGTTCGCATCGGCGTGTGAAATGAGCTTCTTCCTTAGGCAAAGTGATGTTCTCAATTATGAACCCACTGCATGAAGCCAAGATGAAAGTTTCACGCGCCATTTCGTTCTGTTCACTGCACCTTGCTGGAAGACGGGCTGCTTTCGGTCTGGTATAGCTCACCCTGCGTCTCGTCAGAATCGCCCCCCCAACAGTGATTGCACCTGAGACAGGGGGATATAAAGCTCAGCCCCCCCCTGTTCGGGGGCGCTGAAAGAAATTGCGATGGTATGCTTTTTTGTTTTATGCGATTGAATGCTCAACTTTGAGCCATGATCCAGATCGAACGTGATGCGTTCAGAGGGCGTCACCACCATCTTTTCTATGTCTGCGAGGAGTGCCGGCGGGGAGTAGTTGAAGGTCTGCTCAGTGTCCTCGCCGGCGTTGTCTAGCCCGGTTACACTGAAACGCACGAGATTATCTTCGACCACAATGATGACGTGGCCTTGACGGACGCTGAAAAAGAAAATTGCAGGCAGTTCTTCGTCCGGGTTGGTTCCGCCGCCCAGAATTGCGCGGAGCATGGAGAGGGGAAGGGAAAATCCGGCACCCGTCTCGAACACTCCTTCAACATAAAAGTGGGCCATATCTTTATGAAGGGCAAAACCGCTGCTAACGGTCGTTGACAGAATGTTAATCACTGTGTCTCCGTATGCCGTCAGGGTAGTAAGGTCGTTCGGGGTCCCGTCCAAATCCTCAAAGTGCTCAAGCAAATTAGCGGACTCGTAAGTCATGAATGGCTTCTCAGGGTTTTTGGCACCGGCATGGCGAGGGCCGAAGAAGATGTGAACGTGTTCGGGGGAAAGGACGATGCGAGCGCTACGCTCAGCATGGTCAATAAGTGTAAATTCCATGGGGTATCTTTCAGCCGGGATGCTTCCGGCAAGTTGTTTTGTAAGTTGCCGCCGTCAAAGCAATGCGGCGGTAAAACGAATGTCGGGTGCCAGCGAAGATGAATGCAGGACTAAATCGAACAAAATCGAACTTTTTTTCAGCCCGATGTCATTTTTTCAGCCTGATGTCAGCAGTCACCGCATAGCTGGATGGAGGAGGGTTGCAGCCCATGACCGGTGCTTACAAATCAAGAGGGGGAATAAGGGGCGGACGTAAAGAGTGAGGCAAGCCGAGGCAGCGAAACAGAACAGGCTTTATTTCGGTTCATCTTGCTGCGCTTGGTAATTCAGGGCAAGCTGCTTCAGAAAGACGGACGCTCCGCCAGGCTGAATCAGGCAGTAAGCCCAAAGGGAATCATCCATGTAAACTACATGACCGCGAGCTTTGTCAGACCCTTTGCTTGGTCGGCCTCCCTTTCGAGGGGCTGCATCCGCGGACTGATTGGATTCATTTTGATTTTTGGAAAGATCGGTTGACATCTTTATTTCATCATACCATGATGGCTCGCCATGCGGTGAAGGGGTGCTACAAAAAATCCTGTGAACCCCTTGACAAGAGGTTTTGCAATAGTGCAAAATAGGTTTAGAGATATTTCTAAACTATCCAAGGATAAACATGACGATGCCGCACAGAGACTCGATTGGAACGAGCTTACCGAGGCTGACACCCTCAAGCGTTAATGATCTTGAATGCCCAAAAAAATATAAGTTTTTGAGGATGAGCGATGGAGCGGCTTGGGGAAGCAACACCCGGAATTTCCCAGACTCTGTCGCGAGAGCGACAGCAACTCATGACGTACTCCGCAACATCTACCGCACACGAAAAGGTGGTGAGGTCAACATGGATCACCTTGAGCCGCTCGCTAGGGCTGCCGTCTTCCGAGGGAGATTTGAAGCTAGTGCTGACAAGGACCAGGAAACGAAGCGCGTGATCGCGTCGGCCTGCGCCATTGTGGGCAGCGACACAGAGGAGGATGTGGCGGGGACCATTTCAGTGGAGCGCCCAGTCGAGTTTGACTACAGTCATGATGGAGCACCGCTGATGACGGTTTCTTGCAAAATCGACAGACTTTTAGTCAAACCCGATCAGGCGAAAACTTTGTATTTGCGGGACTATAAGTTCACGGTGAGGCCGAAAATTTCGCTCGCCGAGGCTTTTATCTATTTGTGGTCGGCAAAAAAAGCCTTTGCAGGACAAGGTTATGAACAGTTCGCCTTGGAGTACGAATTTTGCACTCCCGAAAATGAAGTGACCCGCGAAACCGTGACCGGTGCCGACGTGCGGGGACAATTTGCCCTTGTCACCGAAGCTGCCGCCAAAGTAATTCGAGGCACTGAGTACCCCGCCGTCGCCGGTGAAGCTTGCACTTACTGCCAGCTTCGGGCCGCTTGCCAGGGTCTCTCCCCAGAAAGCGGCAACACTGGAGAGGAAATCTTTTGAGGAAGGGGAGCTTTCTGAAATGAGAAGTTATTTGCCGCCAACTGCCCATGGGAATGTAGACGCCGAGTTGCTCGTTAAGAACCCGCTGATTGTTGACGGAGATGCCGTCCGTATTCTGTTGCACGGCGGAGAAGTTGCGCTGATTGATTTAGCGGACTTGCCTGCTGTCGCGCACCTGCGCTGGACGCCGGATGGACTAGGGTACGCCCGATGTCGTTCCTGGTGTAACGGCAAGTTGGAGTATCCACGGCTACACCGGTTTTTGTTCGGTCCAAAAGCGGAAGGCTGGTACATTGACCACATCAACGGGCGACGATGGGATTGCCGCCGTGCCAATCTGCGTCTCTGCTCCCGAAGCCAAAACGTACTGAACCGCGCTCCAAACGTGGCTAATCGCACCGGCTTCAAAGGTGTACAGCGGCACAAATCTGGGTTTTACTTCGTGCAAATTAAACATTGCGGCCAGCAATACCGGGTTGGCAATTATGAGACGCCCGAGGAAGCGGCGCGAGCTTATGATTTCCTGGCAGGAAAATGGTTTGGCAAATGGGCACGGCTCAACTTTCCAGGCGAGACATTGAGGTTCCAGTTCAACTTGGCAGCAATCTGGCATCCGGTATTCAATGTCCATGAGGCAAAACAGAAGGTTTAGGGCATACCGCAGACCAAGCGGGGCACCAAAGTCGCGTGGACAAAAGGCTGGAAATATGTTAAAATAAATACGGGCGTATGTCTTCGCCACTCCTCCACGTCTGCACGAAAAGAAATCCGCAATGTCCGTTCTTGCTGGGGCACCATCTCAAGGCCAAATCGTTGAGTTGCGGCAGCGCCGCTACGTTGTCACCGATGTTGTCCCTTCGCTTTTGCCTGTCGCTTCAGCACCAATGGGCATAAGCCGCCCAGAGCATCTCGTCAGCTTGTCGTCAATCGAAGACGACGCACTTGGCGAGGAGTTGCAAGTGGTTTGGGAAATCGAGACAGGCGTAAGCGTTCAGGAGAAGCTGTCACTGCCTAATCCTCAAAACGGTTTTGATGCCCCGCACTATTTGGATGCCTTTTTAGATGCGGTACGCTGGGGAACTGGTTCCCAGGCAGACCCGCGAACTTTGCAGTCTCCTTTTCGCAGCGGCATTGATATTCAGGATTATCAGCTTGAGCCGCTTGTTCGTGCGGTGCAAATGCCGCGAGCCAATCTGCTCATTGCGGATGACGTTGGGTTGGGCAAAACCATAGAAGCAGGCTTGGTCTGCCAAGAACTTATTCTGCGCCATCGCGCACGGCGCGTCCTCATTATTTGCCCTTCATCGATCCAAATTCAATGGCGCGACCAGATGCGCGATAAGTTCGGTCTGGAGTTCCGCACCGTTGACAGCGTGATGATGAAGGAACTCCGTCGCACACGCGGCCTGCACGCAAACCCCTGGACTAGCTTTCCTCGGCTGATCGTTTCGATTGACTTTCTCAAGCGTGACCGGCCACTTCGGCTCCTCAAAGAGGCGCTTCCCGTCGATGGGCAACCGACTTACCCTCGACGCTGGGACCTCGTAATCGTGGATGAGGCGCACAATGTTGCCCCGGCCCGCAGTGGCCGGTATGCCACCGACTCACTGCGGACTCACGCTGTCCGTACACTCCTCCCGCACGTCGAGCATAAATTGTTCTTGACGGCGACGCCGCACAATGGGTACCCAGAAAGTTTCTCGGCGCTGTTGGAACTGCTTGATAATCAGCGGTTCGCCCGAGGCGTGCGGCCTGACAAAGAGCAGTTAGCCGCGGTCATGGTCCGCCGACTCAAGTCGGAACTGAAAGGGTGGGATGGTGCCCCCCGGTTTGCGGAGCGGAAACTTTATCCCCTGGAAGTTCATTACACCGATGCCGAGCGCCAGGCGCATCAATGGCTCCAGGAATATACGAAGTCGCGCTTGACACACGCCACAGATGAAGTGGAGCGATACGCGACGGAGTTCGTGCTGAAGCTGCTCAAGAAACGCTTGATTTCTTCCCCAGCGGCGTTTGCCTCGACACTGACGCAGCATGAGCAGTCGCTACGGAGCGCCGTCCGGCACCGCTCGGCGGCCCGGCCTACCGTCGGCATCCTTCGCCGTCAGGTAGATCAAGTGGAGGAGGACCATGCCGACGATGACTTGTTCGACGAGTCCACGTCGGACACCCTGGAAGCCGCCACCCGTCTGTTTCGCCCGCCGTCGCCTGAAGAAGAAGACTTGTTGCGGCAGCTTCGCCAGTGGAGCGACCGGACGCAGGGCACACCGGATAGTAAGGCACTGGCGCTGCTAGACTGGCTGCGGATGGACCTAAAGCCTGACGGCATTTGGTCAGATCGTCGGGTCATCATATTCACGGAGTACCGTGCTACGCAGAAGTGGCTCCAAACGCTCTTGACCACTCAGGGGCTGGCGGAAGGTGCCAGTGACGACACTCGGCGGATGCTCCTAATTTATGGCGGGATGCCTCCTGATCAGCGGGAGAAAGTCAAAGCGGCTTTCCAGGCGGACCCGGCTGTGTCTGCCGTTCGCATTCTACTCGCGACGGATGCTGCCTCGGAGGGAATTGATCTTCAAAACCATTGCGCTCGCCTCATCCACTACGAAATTCCGTGGAACCCAAATCGCATGGAGCAGCGAAACGGGCGGGTAGACCGTCACGGGCAGCGGGAATCGGAAGTCAAAATCTTCCATTTCGTTGGGGCAGGGTACGCGGCGCGTATGAAGAGCGCTGGGTCCGAGCCGCCGGGAGCACTGGAAGCCGACCTTGAGTTTCTCATGCGGGCGGCGACTAAAGTCGAAGCAATCCGAGAAGATTTGGGTAAGGTCGGTCCCGTCATCGCGGCTCAGGTTGAAGAAGCCATGCTCGGGCATCGCTTATATCTTGACACTGGGGCCGCAGAAAAACTCGCCGAACCGGTCCGTCAGATGCTTCGGCTGGAACGGCGGCTCCGGGAGCAGATTGCGTCATTTGCTTCCCAGCTTGATGAAACACGGCATGACTTGAGGCTGACACCGGAGCACGTGCAGTCCGTAGTTGAAGTTGGCTTGGAACTTGCCGGAAAGCCGCCGCTGCGTGACGCGGTGTTGTCAGGTGTCTGGCCCGATCCACACGGAAGAGGAAAGCCTTGCCCCGTCTTCTGGCTGCCGCCGCTGGACGGAAGCTGGGCTGCCTGTGCCGATGGCCTTCGGCATCCGCATACAGGCGTTCTGCGACCCATCACGTTTGATCACAATGTTGCCGCCGGGCGGGACGACGTGGTGCTGGCGCATCTCGGACATCGTTTGGTGCAGATGTGCTTGCGCCTGCTTCGCGCTGAAATCTGGGCGTCCCACGCCAATTCTTCCGGTCATCTGCACCGGGTGACGGCCCGATTGCTTGCCGATTATCAGCTTGACGTCCCCGGTGTCGTGGCTTTCGGGCGCGTCGTTCTGCTTGGGTCTGATGGCAGCCGCCTTCATGAAGAAATTGTCGTGGCAGGAGGTGCGCTGAGGGATGGCCGATTTTCGCGCTTCAATGTGACCCAGGCCCAGTCCCTTATCAATGATGCTTTGCCAGGCGGCGTGCCGGAAGCCACTCAGCAAAAGCTGGCGTCGCTTTGGCCTAAACATGAGGCCGCACTGCAAACAGCCCTGGAAGCACGGGCATGGGAGCGTGTCCAGGGACTACAAAAGACGCTGTCCGACCGGGCGGACAAAGAAGTCGCCGACATCCGGTCGGTCTTGACCGAGTTGGCAAATACGATCAAGTCTGAACTCAATGCGCCGGAACAAGCCCAGCTAGAACTCGAACTGTTTTCGGAGTCCGAAAAAGAGCAGTGGCAGCGGAACGTGGGCAGCTTGCGTGAACGGCTTGCACAAATCCCCGACGAAATCGAACGAGAGGTGGCGGCGATCCGCGCCCGCTTTGACGCTCCGACCTGGCGGCTATTCCCGATGGCTGTATCTTACTTGGTGCCCGAAAAAATCGCCCGACAGACGGGCGGATTCACTTCATGAGTATTTCACGACATCATGCCGAGTGGCTCTCACTGACCGAGACTTCCGGCCCGTTTCTTTCCATGCCGGTTCTGCTGCGCGTTTTCCCGCAGGAACTGGATGGGCTTGACACCACTCTTGCCCGGCGGCTGCGCTTGGCATTCGAGGAGTGGGAAGAAAATCAGGAACATCACACGCCGGACCCTGCTATCCACAATGCCTGGATTCGCTTTGTGCTGACGGAGGCGCTTGGGTTCCCGGCAGAGGAAGTGCTGGTGGAAGGGCAGGGGGTCCCGGACAGCCTGCGTGTCCAGGTCCCGGCGCACGTCGAGCGCCTCAAACCGGACATGATAGTTGTGGTTCCTGCCAGAGAATCGGAGTCCGGGACGCCGCGCCTGCTGATTTCCACCTATCCACGCTCACAGAATCTGGCCCATCCGGTAGACGGGCGGGCGTGGAAGGCTTCGCCCGCCACCCGCATGACCGACCTGCTGCGCGGCACCGGCATCAAAGTCGGCTTGGTGACCAATGGCGAGCAATGGATGCTTGTCAGCAACTGCGCGGACAGCACGGGATATGCGTCTTGGTTCGCTTCGCTCTGGCGCGAAGAACCGCTGACCCTGCGTGCTTTCCTATCGCTTCTCGGGGTGCGCCGGTTCTTTGGCGTCGCGCCGGATGACACGCTTTCGGCTTTGCTGACTGAAAGCGCCAGCGACCAGACCGAGATCACCGATCAGCTTGGCTACCAGGTCCGTAAAGCGGTCGAAGTGCTGGTGCAGGCGATTGACCGCATTGACAAAGATTGGGGCCGCACCCTTCTGCATGGCGCGGATGAAAAGCAGCTTTACGAAGCGGCGCTGACGACGATGATGCGGCTCGTGTTCCTGTTCAGCGCCGAGGAGCGGGGTCTGCTGCCGCTAGACGATGATTTGTACAGCCTGTCTTACGCGGCTTCGACGCTACGGGCGCAGCTTCGCGAGGCGGCGGACCAGAGCGGCGAGGAAGTCTTGGAGCGCCGCTGCGATGCGTGGAGCCGCCTGCTGGCGACCTTCCGCGCTGTCTACGGCGGCGTGCAGCATGAGGCGATGCGGTTGCCCGCATATGGCGGAAACCTGTTCAACCCGGACCGCTTCCCCTTCCTTGAAGGCCGCTCGGCGGGAACAAGCTGGCGAGAGACGCCTGCCCAGCCGCTGCCAATCCACAACCGGACCGTTTTGCACCTGCTGGAAGCGCTGCAAATTCTGCAAGTGAAAGTGCCGGGCGGCGGGCCTGCTGAGGCGCGGCGGCTGTCGTTTCGCGCCCTGGACATTGAGCAGATCGGGCACGTCTACGAGGGCCTGCTGGACCATACGGCTGTCCGGGCTGAGGAACCGGTGCTGGGGCTTGCCGGGACGAAGGACCGGGAGCCGGAAGTCCCGCTGTCCAAGCTGGAAGAAGTCAAAGCAAAGGACGCGGCAGGTCTGCTGCGCTTTTTGCATGAAGCGACGGGGCGCGGCGTCAATGCGCTGACGAAGGCTCTCGCGGCGGGCGTGGGGTTGGATAACGAACATGATTTGCATATTGCCTGCGACAACAATGACGCTCTGTATGAACGGGTGATGCCGTTTGCGGGCTTGCTGCGGCTGGACACGTCCGGTGCCCCCGTCGTCATCACGAAAAATAGTGTTTATGTCACCGCCGGAACCGACCGGCGCTCGACGGGAACCCATTACACGCCGCGTTCGCTGACCGCCCCGATTGTGAAGCGGACGCTGGACCCGCTGCTGTACCGGGGTATGGCGGAAGGCGTCGAGCCTTGCGCCGAGACCCTGCGCTCGCCACGGGAAATCCTCGCGCTCAAGGTCTGCGACATGACGACGGGGTCTGGCGCGTTCTTGGTGCAGGGCAGCCGCTACCTGGCCGAGCGTCTGGTGGAGGCTTGGGAAGCCATCGAAGAAGCGAACCCCGATCTTATTTTGGTCACTCCTGAAGGCGATTTGTCCGAAGGGATGCCTCACGAGCGCTTGATCCCCACCGACCCGGAAGAGCGGCTTGTCATCGCCCGCCGCCTGATCGTAGACCGCTGCCTGTACGGCGTGGATGTCAACCCAATGGCGGTGGAGATGGCGAAGCTGTCCCTGTGGCTCGTCACGATGGAGCGGCAGCGCCCGTTCACCTTTCTGGATCACGCAATCAAATGCGGGGACTCGCTCGTCGGCATGGATGCGGCTCAACTTGGCACCTGGTCACTGGATCGTCAGTCCCGCGACGCGCTCGGCGTCTTCACGAACCGCAGCATCGCCGATGCGTTGGAGTTCCGTCTGCTGTTGCGGCAGATGGAAGAGCGGTCCATTGTTGATGTGAACGAAAAGGCGCGGCTCCACGCGCTGGCGGAAACGGCGATGACGCGGGCAAAGCTGGCTGCCGACCTGATTGTCGCCCCGGCGCTTCACTACTTGAAGCCTGCCGACCAGAAGAAAGAGCGGGAACGTCTGCGGGCGTCTTATGCCGCGCTTGACCCTGTGATCAATGACCCTCTGCTGCGGACGCGGGCGGACGAGATGCTGGGCCGGGTAAAGCCGTTCCACTGGCCGCTGGAGTTCCCGGAAGTCTTCAACGGCGGCAGGGAGGCCGGTTTTGATGCCATCATTGGCAACCCGCCGTTTATGGGCGGCCAGAAGATCACCGGCGAGTACGGCGTTCCGTACCGCGAGTATCTGGTCAATGTGATTGGTCACGGCGTCAAAGGCAGTGCCGACATTGTGGCCTATTTTCATCTGCGCGGCTTTGAACTTGTCCGGCCCGGCGGCATCTTCGGCCTCATCGCCACGAACACGATTGCTCAGGGCGATTCGCGGGAAGTCGGCCTGGATCAAATTATTGCGGGAGGCGGCCAGATCATCGAAGCCATTCCTTCAATGAAATGGCCGGGCGTCGCGAACCTGGAAATTGCCGTCACGAGCATCTATGTCGGTGATTGGAAGGCGTGCCGCAAACTTAACGGGCGCTGCGTAGACCTCATTTCCGCCTTTCTTGATGATGGCCTGTCGAGCGGCAATCCTCTCCGGCTGAAGGAAAACGCTAATATCGCCTTCAAAGGAGTGGAAGTAAATGGTATGGGGTTTGTTCTCGAACCTGTGGAAGCAAATGCTTTAATCTCAAAAGATGCTCGGAACAAAGAAGTCATGTTTCCATACTTGAACGGTGATGATTTAAACTCTCGGCCTGATCAGTCAGCATCACGCTGGGTAATCAATTTCAACGGGCGAGAACTGGAAAATGCTGAGAAATACTATGATTGTATGAAAATTGTTCATAGCCGAGTCAAGCCTGAACGAGATATAAATGCAGACCGGAACTTGCGCCAGAATTGGTGGAAGTTCAAAAGACCTGCTCCTGAACTGGCGAAATCAACAATAGGTTTGTCGAAGGTTTTAGTTCGGTCATCGGTCAGCAACATTCATTCCATAGCGTTTGTTGATACTGGCATTATTTGCTCTCATGCAACTATCGTTTTTGCTTCTTCAAGCCTATATTTTTTTGTTCTTATTCAGTCTTCGATACACACAATTTGGCTTACACTGTATTCATCCAGTATGCGTACTGATACTCGTTATACTCCTTCGGACTGCTTCGAAACATTCCCGTTCCCGGCGGCTGATGACGCTAAGCAACAGGCTGAACTCGAACGCATCGGTGAGGCTTACTACGAACACCGGCGCGTCCTGATGCTGACTCGGCAAATCGGCCTGACAAAAGCCTACAATCTTTTCCATGACCCGGCCTGCACCGATGCCGACATTGCCGAACTGCGCCGCCTGCACGCCGAAATGGACACCGCTGTCCGGGATGCTTACGGCTGGCAGGACTTGCCGCTCGGCCACGGTTTCTACGGCGACGGCAAGGAAACCCGCTTCACGCTCGCGCCTGCCGCCAAGCAGGAAGTCCTGCGCCGCCTGCTCAAACTCAACCTTGAGTGTGCCGCCGAAGAAGCGGCTGAGGTAGCAGCCGCCGTGCCGGTCAAGAAGGCCAGAAAAGGCAAAGCCGTCGTGGGTCAGACCTCAACGGACGATCTGATGATCGAAGCCATTGTCGCAGACAAAACTGGCGAAGGCAAAGCAGCGCGTCTTCCGAAGGCAGCCCTGGTTCAGGACGAAGACATCGAGCCGAGCATTCTCGCCTGGCTGGTCGCCCGCGAAAATGCACCTGAACTTGTGGAGCGTTTCCGGCCCGAGACTTTTGTGCCGAAGACATACAAACCGGACATCAGCCCGCTTCATAGCACCCGTCTTGCCAAAGAAGAATACAGCTTGCAGAAGATGGCTGGGATACCCGTGGGCGCGTCCTACCGGCGTGCGAACTGGGGGCCGCTATCCGAGTCTTTTTATAACGCCGTCCGCCGTGCGGAGGAACTCGGCTGGCTGATAAAGACGAGCGATGGGCGCAGTGATTCCTATAGACTCGGCCCGAACGCAGCAGCGGGGATCGAAATTGCCGCAAAGGTTCTCGGCGACCGGATGCAGCAGGCCGAAGATATTCTCAGGTATATGGACGGTGATAGGACGCTCGATCTGGAACAGCAAGCGACAGTCCATAAAGTCTGGGACGACCTGAAAGCCGCAGGGATGACCGCAAACCAAGAGGCGGTCGTGCGAGGGGTGCAAGCCTGGAAGCCGGATCGCAAGGGCTTCACGTCCGGCGAAATCAGGATCGCACTGAAAGACTTGAGCAATAGAGGGCTGCTGAAACGGTCTGTTTGACCCGGTTTCGCGGGTTTTGTCTCACCAGATGAGAAAAACCAAAGTTACCATCTCCGAAAAGTGAAAAGATAGTAATTCCGGTATGCAGGCAGGGCATAATATAAGGAGAAGCTAAGTTGCCCGACGTGTTTCCAATTGTTTTTGTCCCAGACAACGCCCGTGACTTGGTCGAGCAAATGGGCAGCAAGGAAAAGTTTTGGTACGAAGACGCAGAACTGGGATTATGTCTTTATAAGGCTGCTCGGCCCGGCACTGGGGAAGATTGGTCGGAAAAAGTTGCCGAACAGCTTGCGGCTGTTTTGGGTTTGCCTCATGCAAAGTACGAATTGGCGGCATGGAAAGACGCGCGGACTGGGGAAAACACTCATGGTGTCACTTCCCCAACGCTTGTACCGAATGGGGGCCGCTTAGTGCCCGGCAACGAACTACTCGTCGCACATATACAAAGCTATCCAAGCACAGACGATGCGCCGCGCTACGGACTGCGGCAATACACACCGGATACCGTGATGGCTTTGATGCAGCAGGCGAATGTCGGTCTGCCGCCGGGCTGGAATGCCCCCTCCGAAATCGAGACACCCGCGGATTTGTTTCTGGGCTATTTGTTTTTGGATGCTTGGATCGGCAATACGGATCGGCACCACGAGAACTGGGCCTTTATCGAGCAGGCGCAAGAATGCGCAATGCCGCGCTACTTGGCTCCTACCTATGATCATGCTTCTTGTTTAGGACGCAATGAAAGCGATGCAAAACGAGAAGAGCGTTTGAGAACCCGAGACAAGCGTGTATCAGTCGCAAGCTATGCCCAGAAAGCAAAGTCCGCACTGTACGGCGCGGAAACGGATCGTAAACCACTCTTAGCAGCGGAAGCGTTCCGCCGTGCCGCGTCTGTAAGACCGCAGGCGGCCCGCGTTTGGCAGGAGCGGCTGCAAGCAGTAACGCAGGAAGAGGTTTCGGCGATCTTTGAGCGCGTTCCATTGGAGCGTATGTCACCGCTGGCGTCCGAGTTCGCGCAAGTGATGCTGCAAGAGAACAGCCGTATGCTGATTTCTTTTAGGGAAAACCTATGAAACATTTATTCCTCGCTTGGCAAGACCCAGGCACCTCACGGCGATGGTATCCCATCGGCAGATTGACCGAAACAGACGGATGCTATCAATTTGTTTATACGCAAGGAGCGTTCGAAGCACAGCAGGCGGGTTTCTGTCCGCTACCGTCCTTCCCGGACCTGAACGCTACCTACGAGTCAACGCAGCTTTTTCCTCTGTTCTCCAATAGAGTATTGTCCCCTACACGGCCTGATTACGCAGAGTTTGCCGAATGGCTGAGTCTGCCGGCGGGCGAAGACAACCCGTTTGCTCTGCTCGCCCGTAGCGGCGGGAAGCGGGCAACGGACACACTTGCCGTTTTCCCCTGCCCTGAGAAGGACGCGGAGGGGCTTTACCACATCCATCTGTTTATCCACGGTCTCAGCCACATGACACCGGGCGCGATCACGCGGGCTGAAACTCTTGTGCCTGGCGAAATGCTGCTTGTGATGCCGGACATTCAGAATCCAAAAGAGCCACAGGCGTTAATGGTACGGACTGCCGAAATGTTTCCCGGTGATCTGTCGCTGCTCGGTTACTTCCCACAGTACCTCATTGATGACTTGGCACATCTACTAAAAACCTCCGACGATCAGCCGGGAGCAATCAAAGTAGTGGTGGAGCGCGTCAATCCGGTTCCAGCCCCCGTGCAGTTCCGTCTTCTGTGCTGCGTCTCCATGAAATGGCCGGAAGGGTTCAGACCATTTGCTTCTCCCTCTTATCAGCCCATCACGCCCCAATAAAAGAAAGCACTATGAGCCAGCCACAGCCTGAACAACCCGGAAGCAAGGCAGTTGAGTCTGAGCCGCTTCTCGCGCAAAATATCCTCTCCCCCGCCACCATGCGAGCGGAACTCCTCGAAATCGTCAGTCGCGACTTGCTTGGTCCCGCTGGTGGCCCCGACGAAGAAATTCATGAGCGCAATGTCCGGGACCGGTACGTTGTCGGAATGCTGGCTCCGAAACACCGGGTTCTGGAGCCAGAAGACGATGAAGAACTAGCGGAAGGCGGCCCCGGCACTCCCGAGGATGGCCCGACTGATACCGGTACGCTCCAGGCACCAACCATGTTGCCTTCCACGCTGGGCATGACATTCTGCGTGGATGGATCGGCACAGGCGCTCACGCTCACCGTCCGCTGGGGCCAGTATGCCCGAACGGAGTCGCAAAGAACCTTCAACCAGAAAACAGGGCAGCCTGCCCGCGTTTGGAAGAGGCAGCAGATCGAGGCGGTCTCGACGATTCCGCTAGTGCGAGGTCGCTTAAAGCCCTGGATACCGTCCGAACTGCACCCTGAAGTTGCCATTCGTGGCATCGCCCGGAAGCGCGACGGCGATCCCGACTGGACCATCAGTGTTTTCTTGGTAAATGCCCAGCAGGAGCCGAAAGAAAACCGCGACGCCACATGGCTGTTCCAGCCGGAAATCGTAGTAGAAGGCACGGAGGGAGACGCGGTCTTCACCCGGCGAGGCACTCGCCGCACCCAGGGGATGATGGACGTTGACGTGTTCGCTGAACTGAAGGGGCTGGAGATGGTCTACCGGCACCATGTCGAGTTCGCGGTCGGGTACGGTGTTTCCGTTCATGCGAACACGGCGGATGATCCCACTCGCGCCGTGCGTCTGGCGACCCGAGTTATCCCAGTTCAGGAAACGGCGCGGGCCGTGCCGCCGAGCGCTGTTGATATTCCAGCACTCGGCGGCCTCGTCTTGGATATGAAGGTCTTGTCAGAAACCGAAGACACAGACTTTCTTGCTGTGCTCGGGCCATTGACAGATGCCTACACGCAGTGGATCAAAGGGCAAGCGAAACGGGTTGATGAGCCAAATACGGGGTTAGGCGCATACCGTGAATCTGCGGCGGAAGCTATTACAAAGTGTCAGCAGGCACGGAAGCGTATTCAAGAAGGCATTGATCTTCTGGCAGTAAATCCGCAGGCCGCTGAGGCATTTCGGTTTCTAAACCGTGCCATGTGGCAGCAGCGCGTCCATTCGCTCTTTTCGGAGCGGGTGCGCCGGGGCGAGGCGGCAGAACTTGATCAAGTCGACATCCCGCCGAACCGGACCTGGTATCCGTTCCAGTTAGCTTTCATTCTGCTCAATCTCCCCGCGATGACCGACCTGAACCACGCCGACCGCAGCGACTCCGTAAACGCCGTTGCTGACCTCTTGTGGTTTCCTACAGGCGGCGGCAAGAGTGAAGCCTACCTCGGCCTAACGGCGTACACCCTCGGCATCCGCCGCCTGCAGGGAAAAGTGGAAGGGCGATCCGGCGAGTATGGGGTTGCTGTGCTGATGCGCTACACATTGCGGCTTCTGACCTTGCAGCAATTCCAGCGTGCCACCGCGCTGATCTGCGCCTGCGAGAGTCTGCGGCGCGAGGCCATGCAGGCCGGAGACACGCGCTGGGGCAAGACGCCGTTCCGAATTGGTCTCTGGGTCGGCAACAAGACCACCCCGAACTCCACGGCTCAAAGTGATGAAGCCGTTCTGCTCCGACATGAGATGAACAAGCGCACGGGAACCGGTGATCCGGCTCAGCTTACGAACTGTCCCTGGTGCGGTAAGCCTATCGAGGCCGGAAAGAACATCAGAGTTGATAAAGTGCGCGGCAGGACGCTGATTTTTTGCGGAGACACGCTAGGCCGCTGCCTGTTCTCCGAGCCGAAGTCGCCTGGCGAAGGGCTGCCGGTCCTCGTGGTGGATGAAGAAATCTACCGTCAGCTTCCCTCGCTTTTGATTGCAACCGTGGACAAATTTGCCCAGATGCCCTGGAACGGCATCACGCAAATGCTGTTCGGGAAGGTCAACGGCTACTGTCCTCGGCACGGGTTCCGCTCCCCGGATTTAGAAGACAAGGACTCTCACGTCGCCATTGGAGCCTTTCCTGCTGCGAGAACAGTGCCGCACGGCCCGCTGCGCCCGCCTGACTTGATTATCCAGGATGAACTACACCTGATCTCCGGGCCGCTCGGAACTTTGGTTGGATTATATGAAACGGCAGTGGATTACCTCTGCACCTGGACAGTCGCCGGTCAGGCCGTTCGCCCAAAGGTCATCGCCTCCACAGCAACCATTCGCAATTCGAGACTTCAGGTTCTGCAAACCTTCCGCCGCCGGGTAAGCGTATTCCCTCCGCAGGGGCTGGATGTGGAAGATAATTTCTTTTCCATCCAGCATCCGCCGACCGATGACCAGCCGGGACGGTTATACATGGGCATCTGTGCACCAGGTAAGAGATTAAAAGCTGTGCTACTGCGCGTTTACCTGGCTCAACTGGCTGCGGGGCAGCGTCTGTATGAGAAATACGGGGAGCGGGCCGACCCGTGGATGACGCTCGTTGGATATTTCAACTCCATGCGTGAACTCGGCGGAATGCGCCGTCTTGTTGATGATGAAATTCGTCTTGGCCTAAGCCGCATTGATCGCCGGGGCTTGCCAACCCGCAAGATCGGCGAACCGGAAGAACTTACGTCCCGCCGCAACTCTGCCGATATTCCTCTCATCTTGGACCGCATGGAAAAGCCGTTCAGTCCGAACGGGAAAGGTATTCGCCCTATCGACGTGCTGCTCGCGACAAATATGCTTTCAGTAGGTGTGGATGTGCGTCGTCTTGGTCTTATGGTTGTCGCCAACCAGCCGAAGACGACAGCAGAGTATATTCAAGCAACCAGCCGTGTCGGTCGCACCTTCCCTGGCTTAGTCTGCACCGTCATGAACTGGGCGAGGCCGCGAGACCTTTCCCATTACGAGCAGTTCGAGCATTACCATGATACATTTTATCAATATGTGGAAGCCCTTTCCGTGACACCATTCGCCGAACGTGCCTTAGACCGCGGCCTCGCGGCGCTCCTCGTCGCCAGCATTCGGCTAGAGGCCAGCGATTATAATGGAAACCTGCGTGCCGCTGATCTTGACCCAAAGAATCCATTAGTAGTCGAAGCAATTGAAGCCATTGCTCGCCGTGCTGGCGAGGTTGGTTCTCAGGAAACAGAGGCGCGAGTACGCGCAGACCTGGCAGCACTGATTGATTTTTGGCGGGCACGAGCACAGAAAACGAGTGGCGGCGCACGCCTTGGCTACATGGAAAAGAAGGACGGACAGACACTTGGCTTACTCCAGGCAACAGATGCGGGGCCATGGCAAGACTTTACGTGCCTCAATTCCCTGCGGGACGTGGAGCCGATGGTGAATCTTGTGCTGGATAATCATGGTCTGGACGACGGTGATCCGATTGCCGCGGTAATGGCAGGTGCACCTGAACCAGATGCCGAAGATGCGGAAGACGAAGGCGGTGAAGCATGAAAAACGCAGGATGGAACCGAACGAACAAGAGTAAGTACCAAGGCACCTCATACTCCGCCGGTAATGTTTTTGAGAAGACGACGGTGGGTGAACTGCGCCCCAGTCAGATGTTATACACTTTTGGTGTTGGGGCTATCGTTGACCTCCCGAAGATCGCCGCGATGGTGATGGGCCTCGATGATTGGGACCTCGCTTATTGTGTGCCTATCGAAGAAGACCGGCTTCTGGCTGCAGTCCGCTTGACGGTTGGGGATCAAGTGCAATCACTTCGAATGCCGCCACTGAAACCGGAAACCGGTCCTCCAGGGTCGGTGAGCGAAAACTCACATATCGGCGTGCCAGTTGCGGCGTTCCCGCGCTGGATGGTTTGTCCTGTTTGTCGTCTGCTTTCATCTATTGGCTCTGGCTTATTTGAACTTCGGCCCAATTTGTTCCGCACGGAACGGACGTGTTACGTTCATGCGAACTGTCCAAGGCCGGGAAAGCCCCCCGAAGTGCTGCCAGTTCGGTTTCTGCTTGCCTGCAAGAACGGCCACCTCGACGATTTCCCTTGGCGGTGGTTCTGCCATGAAGGCCCGACGGAGTGCAAAGGTGCGCTTCGTCTTACAGATGTTGGGATTTCGGGTGAAGCGGCTGACATCATCGTGAAATGCGACGCCTGCTCGGCAAACCGCCGCCTATCGCACGCTTTCGGTGAAGATGCTTGGCAGAGTCTCCCACCGCAATGTTCAGGAAGGCGACCGCACCTGCGCGACTCCGACCCGGAACTCTGCGAGGAGCAAGTCAAATGTATTTTGCTTGGAGCGTCTAATGCGTGGTTTCCGCTTACACTCTCCACCCTTTATCTTCCGGCGGCTGCCGACCCTCTCGGTCAGCTTGTTGATGAGTATTGGGCATCGCTTATGCCCATCACCGGTAAAAGCGTCTTAGACGCCTTTAAGGGTTTGCCAATGATGGCTGCCACGCTGGCCGCCTTCAGCCTTTACAGTGATGATGAGTTTCTTGCAGCAATCGAAGCGAAACGCAATCAGAGTTCGAGTACCAATAATCTTGAGGTGGCGGACATCAAGACGCCGGAATGGCGAATGCTCTGTGAAGCCCATCCCGCCAAGAACGGCAGGGATTTTTTCCTAAGCCGTCATGATGCTCCTGAGGGTTACGAGAATCTGTTTGATCAGACCGTGCTTGTAGAAAGGCTCCGGGAAGTGAAAGCACTTGTCGGGTTCACACGGATTGAGTCGCCGGGAGAGTTCTCTGATGCCGATGAATTACCCGAAGAGCAGCGTGCTCCACTTTCCCGCAAGCCCCCGCTTTGGGTACCTGCTTCAGAAGTGCGGGGTGAAGGCATCTTCCTTAAGTTCAACGCGGCAGCCATTAGCACATGGGCCGCTCGGGCTGCGGTGCAGCAGCGTGGTGCAGCTTTTTTCAATACATATCAACAATGGCGGGCGGCACGAGGTCTTCCCGCAGACATTCATTTCCCTGGTATGGGTTATATTCTGCTTCACTCATTCTCTCATGCTTTGATGCGCCAGCTTGTTCTGGAATGCGGCTACACCGCGGCAAGTATCCGAGAGCGTCTTTACTGGTCACCATCAGGAGCGGAAACAGAGCCGATGGCAGGCGTGCTGCTTTACACTGCCGCGCCAGATAGTGAAGGGACGCTTGGTGGTTTAGTCAGTCTTGGCAAGCCTAAAGTCCTAGGACGGCACATCGCGCAGGCGATGGAAATGATGCGGCTGTGCGCTTCTGATCCGCTTTGTGCAGAGCACGCGCCGCCGTCAGACGGCGCGACACTGCACGGTGCATCCTGTCATGCCTGCCTCTTTGGGCCGGAGACTTCTTGCGAGCGGAGCAACAAGTTCTTGGACCGATCCGTTTTAGTAGCGACATTGGAAAATTCTGATCTTAGCTTCTTCCCGGAGAGGGATTGACCAATGCCCAGCCTCGATCCTCTCCTGGATGCAGTGCAGCAAGTCGTACAGTCCGTGCCTGCCTCGGGGATCGACTCGCTTTGCGACGCTCTTCGCAATCATCCTGACGTGAAAACGAACAGCCAGGTGCTGGTTCAAAGTGTGACGTTGCCCAATCATCGCACGGCTGTTATCAATCTTTTTGCCCGATGGCAGAAGAATTTTGCAGATGTTGCGCCAGCGTCCCTGGCTCTAGCAATTCGAACCGCAGCTTATTGTCATCAAAAACACTTCGGTAGTGCTTCTGAGGCTCTGATCTGGACCGGTCCACCTGTCCCCGGCCTGCACGTACGGCGGATCGATCAGGCCCTGTTAGAAGTAATTGACACCGCGCAGAAGGAGTTACTGCTCGTCACCTTTGCTGCCTACAAAGTCCCGATCATTATTGAGGCATTAACTTCAGCGTTGCAAAGAGGGGTAACAATCCGATTTGTCGCAGAAACAGTTGAGAGCAGCCAAGGCAAAGTGAGTTTCGATGCGACCAAGTTCTTAGGCCCCGAATTGGCTCCTAAAATACAAGTCTTCGTATGGCCTCTCGCAAAAAGGACAGTCGAAGCGGCAGGTAAACATGGCTCGCTTCACGCGAAATGTGCGGTCGCCGACCGAAGAATGCTGTTGATGTCTAGCGCTAATCTGACGGGTTATGCTTTGGACCTTAACATAGAGATGGGAGTTTTAGTAACTGGGGGTAATCTCCCAGGCCGGGTCGTGGACGTGTTCACCTACTTGATTCGGAACCAGACGCTCTCACCAGAATAAGGCGATGCTGGATTACAAGCCTCACGCGGCGTTTAGAATACCCAATTGATTGGTGTTTGGACCGACGGTGCATTTTGGGCAGCGCTCCGATGACGAAAAGATCGATTCTGATGCGGCTATGGAAACAAAAGCTGCCGAGAATGCCGGCGGGGAGTAGTTCGAGTAAAAGCATCGGACTTTCTTGAGAACACGCGACACTCAACAGAAGCAGTGCCACTCTCGCGGAACTGCCCGCCGGCGCAGTGAGCATCAGCGGGCGTATTCTTCTAGTATCTTTGGAAAGAAACTGGTACCGCGCCGCAGGGTCACCCCTTCTTCTCCGGGCGCGTGTCAGCGATGTCACCCTCCAGCAGCCAGGAAGCGCCGCAGTGTAGCACCGCAGCCAAAGCAATTACCTCTAAATCCGTGACCGCACGGCGGCGAGCCTCAATGTGCTGGACTTGCTGCCGCGATGGGTTCCATTCCCCCCGCGTTTTCTCGACAAGCCGGGCGTGAACCTGATCAACCGTTAGGCCCATAGCCAAGCGTCGCTCCCGGACGCGCTCGCCGACCACATTGCGCTGCCCGGCCTGGGTGCCAAGCCGCCGACCGAGTTCATGTGTTCCGCCCTCATTCGCACCAATTTCTTCCACTTAACATTAGTGTAAGGCATCGGCTGCGCTACTTGTATTAACGTGTTAATATGAAGTATAATGTGATTGCCTGTTTACCCTGAATGTGATGCCTAAGGGCGTGAATGATTGTCTCATTCCGTTCCGGTGGCTTACGTCAGCAGGCAACTAAGATCAAGCCAAGGATCGTCCATCGTGAACTGCCCCCAATGTTTATCCCCGCTGAACGACACCCAAGCTGCCTTCTGTGCCAAGTGCGGCAGCCGACTGCCGCTACCAGTGGCTCGGCCAGTTATCCCGGTTGCCGCCCAGATGCCAAGTCCCGGTGCTGGCAGGCTGCCGCCCCCCGCTGCCGCAAGCAATCGGCTCGTAGCCGGGGACGATGGCTGGTCCGTGGTAGAAGCCCCGCGGCGGCGTTCCCTAAAGATCGTCGCCGCCGCCCTGGTGGGGGCGGTGGTGCTTGCCTGGGTGATGGGCGTCACCCTCTACCTGGGGGCATTGCCTGGAGAAATAAACTTCTATGTAGACCACGAGATTGCCACTCAGGTCCGCGGCCAATCCGGGGGATACGCCGACATCCTCAACCAGACCCTCAACCAGATTTTCATCGCGACGTGGGGATGGGCATTCTTCGGCCTGGTGCTGGGCGCGGGCGCAGGCTGGTATTTGACGCGACCCAAGACGCGGTAGACGGCGGAAGATGCCACGAGTACGCCATCTTCCGGTCTCAAATTGTCCCTACACGCCGCGTCTCACACTTACCGGGGGCCAAACGGAGAAATAAGATGAACCGAGCAGCCAAAATTACCAGCGCCGTCGTTGTCATTATCAGCCTCGTGATATTTTTATTCTGCCTGTCTTGGCAAAGGTACGTCAGCGCCCAAGTTGCGGCCCGAGCGGAACAGAAACAGGCCGCTTACATTGCAAGATGGCTCCCTGTGGCGGTTCAGGCACAACACGAAAACCGCACGGGGCAGCAAGTCATAGATAACTGCCTGCAATATGGCGGCCTCTCGGCAGCGAACAAGACAGTCATAGAACAGCAATATCAGGCCGCAATCGCGCAGCCTCAGCCTGCACGCTAGGAGTACGCGCTATCAGGCTCCCAGGCTCCCCTCAGTGTGCTCATCGGGGGCGTCCCCTCCTGCCGCACAGCAAGAGTCCTGCACCTGGCACCAGGACACGACCTGTACCTGCGTTCGAAGGACGCGTTCATCCGGCTACGCGATCACGAAGCGAAAATGGATGCGAGAACCACCGGAGGCGTTTAACGCTGATGCAGCCGTACAAGCGAATGCTCCGGGAACCACTCGTCAGAATAAGAAGGAAGTACTATTGAAGACGGCCATCGCTAACATTTGGCAAAAGCTCTGGGGCAAGGTGTTCTTCGCTGCCATCTACTCAGCGGCCTCAGTCCTGCTGTACTTCGCCCTTGCCGAAATTGCTTACGGCCTCTGGGGTTCCACCATCATCCCGAGCATCGGGCAAGCCCCGGTTCAGGTGGGAACCAAGCCGATAGACCCCGCAGAAATGCAGCGCCTGTGGCAGAACACCCCGTACACGGGGCCGGGGTCGCCACAATACCAGCCGCCCGCATCGGGTACGTCCCACTGACAAGAGCGACTCCAGAAAGGAACACATCATGGGTTTCATCTTGGGCGTCCTGATCTTAGGCGCACTTCTCTCCGTAATCTTCGGCAAAACCGTCGGCCAGCTATTTGTTCTCGGTACGGGCACCATCGTCATGCTTTTCTTTGGCGTGCTGCTTGTTTTACTCTCACCGCTCATCTGGGGGTTTTTCACCAGCAAACCAACTCCGAATAGCTCTTACAGCTACCAGCCGACACCCGCCTACGGTTCAAATACAACGAGTCAGACCTACGCGCCCGTCACCCAAACGCCAGCGGCCTCTTACCAAGCCTCCTCTCCACCGCCCGCGACAGGCACCGGTCCAAGGCTTGGGGTTGACATTGTTGACAACCCGCCGAACAGCTTTCAGTACATCGCCTACCTCCACCCGCCAGTAGGCACGGGCGCGTGGATCAGAGTGCATACTGGTAGTCCCGCGGAGGCCGCGGGGCTGCGGAGCTACGACTTAATTCTCTCGGCGGGAACTCAGAGCCAGCAGGCTGCCTGGATTATGCCAACAAATCAACTCCCGGATTACTTAGACCGCGTCGGCTACAACGTTCCGGTGAGGCTGCACATCTACCGGGCTGCCGAACAGCGAGACTTTTGGGTGTGGGTGTACCCGAAGTGACGGGTGATACTTCGCCCGAAGGCGCGGTCAGGTAACTCGTTATGGACTTACTGATTGGTGTTGTCTCGCTGGCCGGCGCGGGTACGGGTAATTTCCCTGAAGTTCTCTAGCCCCGCTGGTTGCGAACTCGATCTTGTGGAGCTATGTGAAAATACACAGTGGCCGTCGGGCTGGCAGATAGTTCGCGCCTCTGGCCGGTAGCGAAGGTCTCTCGTTAAATCCGTGATCTTCTGCACTGACGACGAGCAACAATCGGGCAGACGCCGTACTCGCCAACGGTTCATGTCGGGGGTGGGGGCATCTGATTTTTCCCAATATGGGAACCCGCTTGGGTAATTCCCATTAGAGATGTTATTTGTCATACGGTCAGCCCCGCAAAATTTTATAAATTTTTGTGCTGGAAGAAGGGCCTTTGCCCCGCTCGAAGTTGTGACACATATAAGTATATAGTTTTAGGGTTCAAGTACATAGCCTTAGAAACGCTCATGCTGGAATTGGCTGTAGAAACGAGCCGATAATGTGTAAGCGATGGCTTCAAACCGAGATGCAGGCACTTCAGCAATGTCTACTGCGTGGAAAAGGCATTTCGAGTTTGGCGTGATCCACTCCATCTGCCGGGATACGTCAGTTGAGTTAGTGGCGTCGTCAGGCCAGCGCGAACTGATTTCCGCAGCGAGTGTCCGGTACGACACCCGAGCGGTTCCGTCTCCTGAACAGCGCGTTTCCATTTGCAGTAATTCGAGCAGGTGCTGAATAATAGCGAGAGCTTTTGGTTGGAAAGTCTTTACCCGATGGCGCGAAATCCGGCGCACTTCGGCCAAATGCGCTGTGGCTTTGACGGCACGCTCTGTCTCCTCGGGCATGACGAACCCATCCAAAGCCTTGTGCTTTTGGGCCGCGAGAAGCGCTTGAAGTCGATGGTAGGTTTTGTTGTACGGCAGGCCGTCGGCGTCTAGGTTAAGATAAAAGTTCACACGGCTGATGCGGGCATTAACGGCAGATTCAGACTCGGCGGGCATCTCCTGCGCTTGCTGGTGAAGCATTTGGCGCGCCTCTTCAACGTCTCCATCGGTGAGGATTAGGGCCATGCCGATGCCATTTTTCCCGCGCTTGCCGTCCGCTGTCTTGATCATGTGGTACTGGTAGGACTCTCCCTCTTTATAACCCGCATTAAAAATCGCCCGCGCCCGCCGCTTGTCTACGGGAATGCTGCTGCGAGATGGGGCACAGGCCGCGTCTTTGTCCGGGGCTACTTGTTCGGCATCCAGCATTATTGTCGGTACGGCTACCACCCTGGGCCGAAGCACGAAGGGAACATCGAATTGCTGACACGCCTCCTCCAGTGCCGTTACTATGCCGTTGTGCGGGATGGCTTCGGCCAGAATCGCGAGAATGCCGTCGGCGAGTTTCGCCTCTGGCCGGTAGCGGCAGCTTAACAGCAGTTCGTGTATCTCGTCCATCCACTCGGTATTCATGGTGGATGGAGCGCAAAGGGCCGTGTGAATAGCTGACGCCTGCCTGCCTACGGGAAGCACACGGGCATCATCTCCAAGCATCCACGCTACATTGCCAGTAAAAGCGTGGCGGCCCAGCGGCAGCCGCATCAGGCCGTCGAGATTCGATTGATAATCCTCCGCCCGCCATTCCAGCGGCGCGGCACCCTGGAGAACGTGCCGGAGTGCATGGACGACCACGCTTGCCATGAAGCGTGGCATGGGCGGGATTGTCGCGAGGACCTGGATGCCCCGATTGCCGGTCCGCATCACTTCCGCCGTGAGGCCGAAAGCTGCAAAGACCGCTTTAGCCTGCGTCACCTGCGCCTGCAAGAAATCTAGAATCTTCCGTTCAAACACATAGTCGAGGTCAATGTCAATCCGAACTTGCTGCAGAAGCGTGTGCGGCATGATCCCGGTGTCCTTGTTTCCAACGGCATAATGGTCAGGGGATGCCAACGCTTTGATTACGTCGAGCAGGCACATCGCCTGCATCGGGAACTTTCTACCTGCTCGCTTTCCGTGCTTAATCAGCACGCTTTTCCCTGCGGTGTATGTTGTCCAGCTAATATCGGTTTTCGGTTTCCGAAAGCCTTCGTCGGTTTCCGCCGTGCCCGCAACTTTTTTTGTTACCCGGTGTTCCCCCCATACATCATGGCAAGCGAGAGAGCGGAAGATCGCGGTAGCGAGATGCATTGTCATCGGCATAAACTTCGCGTAGGCTTTCACGGTGCCACTCTGCCGGTCACACATCGTCGCATATCCATCCGGTTCCAGAAGTTTTCCAAACGGCGCGTGGTGGAGGTCGAAGGGATCAGGCGTCCATATGTCCCAATTATGCTCTCCGGGCGAAGCAGGCAAATTAACAGGAGGAGAATAAAAGACCGAAGAATGAACTGGTGGTTCGGGCTGTGCTTCTACGGCACTCGTGGCTGGTAACGACCACTCGAAATCCCACGGCCAGTCGGGGAGCGGCGTAATCTTGCCAGGCATCTTGTCCGTTTGCCTCCCGCCTACCATCCCACCACTCCTTGCATCAGCGCCTCCTGGGATTTGTCAGCAATGAGATTATGCTCCCGCACTGCACGCGTCACAAGCGACTCGTAGATTTCCTTGACCCGCCGATTTTTAAGCGTCGGATATTGTCGATAGTGCCGGTCGGCAGCGGCCAATTGTTTCCGGCAGTCTTCAACGAGTCTTGCCGCGCTTCCCTGATCGGCCTCCAGGTCCCGTAGCCGGTCGCCTTCTTCCGTCAAAAAACTGCTCAAGTCGTGATACATAAAAATCCTCCTAAATACAGGTTCATCCGCATTAGAAACGCGGCGAGCAGCGGCCTGTCCCACGCACCGTGGCAGAGGAATAGGTAAAACCTATCCTCGCCCATGGCGCTGGCGAGGGGTTGCCGCTCGCCGGTGCCAGTGGCCCCGTCTACGGACTTTTATACAGCAAGATGCAAAAAGTTCGGGATTGCGAGGAAGAAAACCCTATGTAGAACCGAACAAAGACCTGGAAGCAAAGAAATAAAAAAGTGAACTAGGAGTATAGGAAGGTGATGAGAGGGGGGCATCACCGAATATGTGAAGGTCACCACCTGGAATTGGAAGCCCTGGGGTGATGGACCACGAGTTGTAGGGTTGAAAGCCGCCCCAGAGCGGTAGAAGGCCAAAGATCGAAATAAAAATGAAGGGCTAGGGCCGAAAATAAAAAATGGCTGGGCAAAATGCCCAGCCTCGGTCGAGATGCAGTGATGTTCAGACCTGACGTTTTCGAGCAGATTTTTGCTGGTCCAGCACCGATTTGAGTGTCCCGGCTTGCTCCGAAACCTGCCGGACATACTCCGGGTCACGTTTAAGATAGCCCTGCGTCACCTTGAGGTCCCGCTGCCCCGCCTTTTGCATAGCCGCAAACAAATCTTTCCTCGCCATCTCAGTGATTGAAAAGTGCCGGATCGGATGCAGCGTGATGTTTTTGCCGATGCCCGCGCCCTGGACGAGGCGGCGAAGGAGCAAACCGAGGATGCCTACCTCATCAAGAAGTTCGGGCCGCTGACGGTGATGATGGCCCGTATCAACCAAGATTTGATGTTCGGCGGGAATCTGCTGAAGAAGACGGGCGCAGGAAACTTGTTTATGGTATTCGGCGAACCCGATATTCAGATTCGGAAGAAGAACGGGCAACTGGAAGTCGAAATCTTCGGCCTGGACATTTGTGACCCGACCACGGGCGAGATCAAGCCGTCCAGCACTGACGACCTGGCCTGCTGGTTCGTGGACACTGCCTACAACGGAGAAGCGTTCATTGTTCGCCACGCTTACTTCACACGCGATGGCGACCTTTACAAGAAGCTGCGTGACACGCTGCGAGCCGACATTGATGAATCCGCTTGGTCAGCCCTGTATTCCACGGTCAGTCGCCCCTTCGACGCCCCTGACACGGGCAAGATCGCCATCAAAGTCATCAACCACTACGGCGACGAGGTTTTGCGGGTGTATGACCTCGCCAAAACTAAAATCGAATAAAAGCGGCAGTGTGCCGAACGCTGGAAGCATCCCGCCGCCCCTGCGGATATTCTTCAAGGCATGGACTCGTGGGCCTTGACCAGCAAAACGATATTGGACGCCGCCAAGTTCAGCGCGAAAGTAACCATGTATTCTGGAACCGTTGTCGGCGTCGGGCCGCCGCCGTGTGCGCTGGTCTTGTTTCTGACCGTCGGCAGGCCCGCTTCCAGCAAAGACTTCAAGGAAGTGAACTGGCTGGACAGGTACGGCGGGATTAGGCCGTTGTCGAACACGACGGTCAAAAGCTGGCTGGCCGTCTCTGTCCCCTTCAGGTTCCAACTGCGTTCTGCACAAATCGCCTTCAGGGTACTCTCGAACGCCTTTAACGCTTCCGTAATGGCTTCCTTGTCGCGTCCGTGGCGGTAATGGTCGTGAGCCTTTAAAAACTCTTCGGTCGGCCCCTCAAAGCCCGCTCCTTGAAGCAGCGACAAGGCGGGCTTGACGGCTTCGGCGTGGAGGTACTGAGAGTCGACGCGGATGATCTGTCCCTGGACGAACTGAAACCCGACTCCGTGTGCGCGAAATCGCTCATTGAGTTCATGGATCGCGTCGTCAGGGGATGTCCTGGACTGAGCGTAGGGGTCGCGCCAGGTTCTGAAACTTTGCTGAGTTTCCTCGGCGCTGATGAAGGCGAAAGACAACTCGATCAAGTCAAGCGCATCTGAGAACCCCACATTCAGAAGATAGTGCTGGCAGGCCAAAGCAGGATTTTTTTCGTGATTCCGACTCAAATAGAACACGCCTTTTTCGCGGGCAAGGGTATTGTGGATGTCATTCCAGACGGCATCTTGCGGATCGCGATTGTTGGAGTACGGTCCGATGGCGTCGTTCCAGATGTGAATGACCTGCACCAGCAGCGGTCTGGGCAATTCATCGTACTGGTAAACGTCTGGCTGCCCCGCCCGCTCCTGCGCCTTTAAGCGGGCCGAGTACAATTCAACGAGGCTCATCTGCTGCGTTTCCTTCTGTCGCCTTGACGCGCCGCCGTGACGCACTAATCTTGCGCTTTGCTTCTTCGGACATCGGCGTTCCTTTTGGTCTGCCGCCCTTCCGTCCGTTTTCCTTCGCGGCACGGGCTTTTGCGTCCGTGCTGGCCTGCCCCATGAGCCGCGCCGCGTTGCGGCGGGCGTCGGCACTTCCGCCCTGCAAGTCTGCACCGCTGTTTGTCTCTTCTGCCATTTTTAGCCTCCCCCGCTTATTAAACCACCGTTGGGTTATCTCTGTCAAGTGTCACGCCCCGCCGTGTTCGCAAACGGCCATTCCCGCGACTTTTCCGACTTCAGACCGCCGCTCCTACGGCATCCTCTGACTGCGAGTATCCTGTTTATGTGAAGACAGAGCGTGCTGGCCTGACGCGCCGCGATCAAACAACCAGCAGGACGACGAAGCACTTTCTTCGATTGGGTCTTGACAACATAACCCATCGTTGGGTATACTATTGAAAACGTAGGAGGATTATCCCATGACCAGCCAGACCGCCCAGCAGTTCGAGTCCGCCGTCCGCTTGTACGCCGCCGCGCCCAATGCCGAAACCCTGCTCAATCTGAATCGTCACGCCCTGCCGCTGATGACCGCCGCCCCACGGGAACCCGTCTGGAAGTCCGTAGACAGCCTCAATGCCTTTGCCGAACCGTTCTCGCGGATTCGGGTCGTGGCTGACCGCCGCCTTGACGCGGACGAGTTTTTGCGCCTGGCGGGGTGCCTGGCTTATGCTCTGCGGGCAAGCCTGGCGGGGGACGACATGGGACAGCCCGAAGTGTCCTACGCCGTCGCCGAAGGCGGAGCGACGTTTACAGTCGTGGAGGCCGACTACGACAGCGCCTCCTCTATCCGCACAGAACCCGATCCCGCCGAGGCGTTCGCGCTGGCCTGCCTTTACATTTTGCAGGGAACTCCCCCTTCGTAAAACCAACCGCGTCGGCCCGTGTGGGTCGCGGCTTGTAGAGGGCATTGCGCCCTGCAACATCACCATTTATGTCCGCTGACACGGACAGGGCCGCAGGACCAACGCCTGCGGCCCGCAGACATAAGGAAGCCAACCATGCCTAACGACAACAAGCGCAGGAACAAGAACAAGACCGTCACACCGCTTCGCTGGGTAGACTACGAGCGGTGCAGCAGCGACGACCAGAAGTACGGCGACTTCACAACGATTGACAATCAGCGAGAAATCAACCGCCGCCACATTCAGGAGTGCATCGCTGAAGGCGGGGGCCAGTACGTTGGCTCCTACGCCGACGAGGGCAAGACGGGGACGAACCTGAAGCGAGCCGACTGGAAGCGGCTCCTGGCCGATGCTCAGGCCAAAAAGTTCGACGGCGTGTGCGTTACTTACATGAGCCGCTTGGCACGGGGGAACGCCTTCCACGTCGCCGAGTTTCTTCTGAAAGAAGCGGGCGTCCAGGTGATGATGGTCAAGGAAAAGTTCGACAACGACCTGGGCGGTCAGATGCAGAAAGACATCACCATCTTTGCGGATGGCGTCTATTGCAAGCAGATTTCTGATCACACAAAAACCAAAATGGCCGCAATGGTGGAAAAAGGCTATTGGTGCGGCGTTCACCCGTTCGGCTACAAAACAATCTTTGCTACTGACTCAGGGACATTCCAGAGCGCGGAGAAAGAGCCGCCCAAGAAATTAGTGCCGCATGAAACTGAGGCTGCCCCCGTGCGCCATGCCTACGAAATGGCTTTGAGCCTTTCGACGCTGGCCGACATCCGTGAGTATCTGAACGGCGTCACGACGCGAAAATGGACCACCACAACTGTCAAGTACCTGCTGATGAATGAAACCTACTCAGGAGTTCAATGCTTCGGTGACTGGCGCAACGAAAACGGCCATGAAGCGATTGTGGATTGGGAGACTTGGAATGCTGTTCAGGAAATCATGGCCGTACCACGCGGGCGAGACGCGAAGCATCGGGATAACTTTACTTATTACCTGCGCGGGCGGCTTCGATGCCCTTACTGCGAGTGTGCCTACACTCAGTTCTCATCGAATGGCAATACACGCAGCCATTACTACGGGTGTCTTTACTCAAACAAGGGCAAGAGCGATTGCCCTGTGAAGCGAGTCAGCGCAGAAGCCATGCACCATACCCTTCTAAGCCTGTTGGACCACGCGGCGAAACACCACACGTTCATGCACCGCATCATCGGTGAATCAGGCGGGTGGGGAAGTGCTGCCGACACGAAGCGGGCAATGCGCGGTCAACTCGCCAAAAAATTGCAGTTTATCGGCGTCCAGATCAGTAATTTCACCAACGCGCTCGGTGACGGGCGGGCCACCAACCTGATTTTCAATCGCTTGGAGGCGTTGGAAAATGAGAAACAACAGGTGTCCGAAGAACTGGCACGGTTGGAAATGGAAATTGCAAAAGTAACAGTTAAAAGGCCAACGGCGGAAATGGTTTGTTCGGCATGGGGGCAAGTAGTTCGGGCTTGGCCCGTGATGAGCGAAAGCGAGCGGCAGGAAGTTCTAGGGGGGCTGGTGCAGGAAATCGTGGTGACACAAAAAGACCGCGTTCACTTGCAGCTTTCGCCGATTGCAAGTGTCCACGGTCAGTTTATTGCGATAAATACGCAGATGGGAGCGGGAAGGTCGCGCAGCCCGAACCGTTTATTGTCTACCCGGTCCTTCGGGCGTCAACGCCTTTGCTTACTTGTCCAATCCGTGCATAGCCAATCCTATGCTGACCAAAAACGCCGCACTGCTTATTCAAGTAGGTGCGGCGTTCGAGTCGTTTTGAGGAACGGGAACAGGTGATACCAACACATTCATCAGCCCGCGTTCCGTATCAGCCCGCGTTCCGTATCAGCCCGCGTTACGACCGCGTTCCACTAGTTGTGCCAACTGGCGGTTGAAGCCGAGTGCAGATGCCGCGTCCGGTGCCGTGTGCTTAATGCCACCTAGGTCGTGTAACAGGTTAAAAGTGCGTTTATGTCCCAAGTCTGTTTATGTCCCAAGTCTGTTTATGTCCCAAGTCTGTTGACCCAGGCTTGCTGCCAAATTAAGCGTTTTAAAGTATACTCATGCTAAATTAAGCGTTTTAACACAAAGGTAACCATTTTAAGTAGTTGTGCATATATAATCCAGGATTTACCTTTGGGGTAAACTTCTGGCATGAAGTTCGTTGCTACACTCAGCGATGCTGACCGCGCTGCGCTCGAACAGGTCCATCGAGACGCTTCCGTCCATCGTCAGCGCCAGCGGGCACAGGCTGTTCTGCTTTCTTCGCGTGGCTACACGCTTGAACAACTCGCCGACCTGTTTCAGACACACCGCGATACCGTTAGTGGCTGGCTGGACGCCTGGCAAGAACAAGGACTAGACGGACTGGCGGATGCGCCGAAGTCTGGCCGCACACCCAAGATCGATGCGGTCATCAAGACCTATCTGCACGAGATGCTGGAGAACCCCTCGCCTAACATGAAGGCGCTGGTTCTGGATGAACTTAAAAAAAAGAAGTCCAAGTGACCTGGGGCAGCCTCCGCCGCGTTCTGCGGAAAGAAGGCTACTCGTTTCGGCGGGCGCGGCGCGTTCCCCCGAAAGCCCCGCCCGAAGCGCATCAGGCCAGGGTGAAACGCGCTCTGGTTCGGCTGCATCGCCTCGAAGATGCGGGCAAATGCCAGGTGTTGTACGGCGACGAAAGCGGCTTTTGTTTGTTGCCTGTCGTGCCGTACCTGTGGCAAAAGAAGGGCAAGACAGTGGGCCTGCCCGCCAAGAGCCACTCGCGTCGCCTGAGCGTGTTCGGGCTGTTGTCTCGGCAGGGCGACCTCCGCTCGTTCCCGACGCAGGAGCGGATCACGGCGCAGTTTGTGGTGGACAGCATCGAGGCCGTGCTGCCGCGCCTCTCGCGCCCGACGGTTCTGGTGCTGGACAATGCGACGGTGCATCGCTCGCAGTTGGTGCGGGCCAAGCGCCGCGAATGGAAGCAAAAAGGCTTGCGCCTGCTGTTTCTGCCGCCGTACTGCCCGCACCTGAACTTGATCGAAACTCTGTGGCGACAGGTGAAGTACCACTGGCTGGCTCCTGCCGCCTACCAAACCTTTGGAGCGCTCTGCCAGAGCGTCACGGACATCCTCGCGCAGGTCGGGATGAAATACCGACTTTCTTTTGCGTAGTTACTTA
>CAXUBO010000009.1:0-23384 GCA_964249345.1 uncultured Armatimonadales bacterium
CTGTTTTAGAAAGTTCACAACTTTAGAAAGTTCACAACTTTAGAAAGTTCACAACGCTGCCAAGAAGTTAAACACAAGGTCAGCCGCACCCGGCGGGTCTTCGTGGCCGAAATCGGGGAAGATCAGCAGGTCTTTCGGCCCGGTGATTTTGTTGTATGCCGCAAACTGCGTGGACGGCGGGCAGACGGTATCCATCAACCCGACAACCATCAGCGTCGAGGCTTGAATGCGCGGGGCTAAAAATTGAACGTCCACATAGCTGAGGCGCGTGAAGATTTCCTCTTCGCGCTCGTGGCGCGGGTCAAATGTCCGAAAATACTCCCGAATCTCGGCGTAGGCCGCCACATCTAAATCCATTTCCCACACCCGCGTGTAGTCGCACAAAAACGGAAACCAGGGCGCGGCGCGTGCAATGCGCGGCTCCAAAGCCGCGCAGGCAAGCGTTAATCCCCCGCCCTGCGAGCCGCCGGTCGCGCCGACTCGGCCCGCATCCACTTCCGGCATGTCCATGACAATCCCGGCAAGCTGGGCGCAGTCAAGATACACCTGCCGGAACAGCATCTTGTCGGGGCCGTCGTCAATGCCGCGAATGAAATGGCCGCTGGCAGTCCGGCCTGTCGTTCCGCCCACGTCCTGCGACTGCCCGCCCTGCCCGCGTACATCCAGCGACGCGACAGAGCAGCCCAGCGCGACGTAGCCCAGCTTGTCGGCCCAGTTGCCGCTGCTGCCTCCGTAGCCGTGGAACATGACCAATGCCGGGTGCGGCTCCGTTTGCTGTTTGGGCCGCAGATACTTGGCATGGACCCGTGCGCCGCCCATGCCGGTAAAGTAGAGGTCAAAGCACTCAGCAAACGGCGCTGGGAGCGCGTGGGGCTTTATCTCGATTTGCGGGTCTATCGCCTGCATTTCGGCGACGGAGCGGTCCCAAAAGTCGTCGAAATCGGCGGGGCGTGGACTGCGTCCGGTATAAGTGAGTAGCTGTTCCAGCGGCATGTCTATTTGAGGCATAGTGGCTCCTTAAAGTAATCAGAGGGCCGAGTAGTTGAAAACTACTCGCTCAGCGAAGCACCCTGCGGGTGAAGGGACTTACCTCCTCCGTCCGGCAGGACGCCTTTCCTAGCGAGTAGTTTTCAACTACTCGTTCTTTCTTTTTCCTGGTTCTCTTCTCGCAGTCTACCCGCTCGCTTCCTCTCGGCGCAAGACGCTTCGCCTCTTGTTTCCCGCTACGGCATCTTGTATCCCACAAGCGATTGTGATATAATGCCGCATGACTACTGCCCCGGAACCGTTAGACACACGGACGGCTTCTGATGTCGTATTGATCGTAAACCCCACCGCTGGGCGCGGCAAGGCCGGGCGGCAGGTTCCTGAAATCAAGCGGCTGCTCGGCGAAGCGGCGGCGAATTGGACGTGGCGGTTTACCGAAAAAAGCGGCGATGCGCGGCTGCTGGCCCAGTCCGCCGTGGACGCCGGGGCGCGGCTGGTCGTGGCGGTCGGCGGCGACGGCACGCTGCATGAAGTGATGAACGGCGTTCTCGGCAGCGGGGCCGCCGTTGGGTTAATCCCTTACGGGACAGGCAACGATTTCGCCCGTGCGCTTGGCCTCTACGGCAGCTTGGAGATCGCCTGTAAAACGCTGAAGGCGGGCAGCATCAGAAAAGTAGATGTCGGCGTGATTGAAGGCGAAGAAACAAGCGGGCCGCGCCACTTTCTGGTGCTGGCGGGAACGGGATACGATGCCTGGACGGCGCAGACAGTGAACAGCGGCATCCGGTTTTTGTCGGGGCCTCTCGCGTATGTCTGGGGCGCAGTTTTGACGCTGCGGCGCTTTACGCCGTTTGCGCTGACGCTGACGCTGGATGATGCCCCGCCCCGGCGGCTTTCGGCCATGTTTGTGTCGTTCGCCAATGCCGAGACGACCGGCGGCGGCATGAAGATCGCGCCGGGCGCGAAAGTGGACGACGGCTGTTTAGACATCTGCCTCGTCGCCGCCGTTTCTAAGCCGACGCTGCTGTATAACCTCACGCAGATTTTTTCGGGCCGGCATCTTCGGAGTTCGGCGGTTTCCATGCACAAGGCAAAGCGCCTGACTGTAGACGCCGACCCGCCGCAACCGCTCCTCATTGACGGCGAAGTGTTAGGCACGACGCCCGCGACAATCACGCTGCTGCCCGGCGCACTGCCGTTCCTGGTTCCCGCGCCGTGAGTACGCCGGGCAGCATTGTTAATCGCAGCATTGTCATTCCTGCCGGCGGCGAGATCAGCCGGGAGTTTGCGGAGCGCATCGGCAGCCCGTACCGCGCGTTGGCTCCGCTGGGGCGGGAGAAAACACCGCTTTTGCAGCACATTGTTCAGACGCTTCGGGCCGCTGAACCCGGCGCGAGAGTGATCTGTGTCGCGCCGGAATCAGTCGCGCAGGCCGTCGGCGGCGTAGACCTCTGGCTGCCGTCAGGACCGAGCGGCCCGGAGAATATGCGTCTCGGCCTGCGCCATGCCGAAGCCAATCCGCCCGCGCTGCTTTGCACGTCCGACCTGCCGCTGATGACTGCCGAAAGCGTCCGGGCATTTATCGCCTCTTGTCGCCTGGACGCACAAGTGACAGTGGGGTTAGTGCGTGCGGAGGCTTACCGAAAAGCGTTTGCTGATGCGCCGCCGTCGGAGTTTGTTTCTTTGGCGGACATCGGGCAAGTGACGCTGGCAGGCTTGTTCCAAATCCAGCCGGATTTACTCCTGCGCCGAGCCGCGCTGTTTGACACGCTGTTTGCCGCCCGCAAATCGCAGGCACGGATGGCGGCCCTTGCTGGTCCGAAGCTTCTCTGGCAGCTTGCGACAAAAACGCTGCGCTTGTCTGCGCTCACGGCGCGGGCCGAGCATTTAATTGGCGGCCCGGTCCAGGTTATCTTGGACGCCGACCCGGCACTCGCTTACGACACCGACACGTTAGATGATTACACCTACGCCGAGACCCGTTTTGGATAATCCGCCTCCCCGCCGTCACTTCATGCGCGAGCGCTCCATGCTGACCCGCATCATTGTCGGCCTGCTGGCGGCGGGCTTTTATATCACGGTCAACTTTGCTGCGAGCGGCCTGCCATTTGCCCTCAGCATTGCGCTGCTGTCTTTGATCGGCACGAAAGAGCTGTATAACGCAGTCAGGAAGCAGGGCGGCCAGCCGAGCGAGTTCCTCGGCATCTTGGCCTGCGTCGCGTTCCAGCTTTCCGCCTGGTTTCAGAACGGGCAGAAGTTCGCGCCTTATCTGCCTGCACTTTTGCTGCTGCTGGTCATCACCACCCTGCTCACGGAGCTTGGCAAGCGGCGTCCGAAGCCGATTGTGACTATTGGAACGACCTTGCTTGGCGCGGTCTATGTCGGCTGGCTGTTTTCGTATTTGACCCTGCTTCACGGAATGCAGCCCGGCATGATCCGGTTCAGCGGCGCAAACATCCCGTTACTCATTCCGCCCATTGCCCACACGACGCCGGGCGAATGGCTGGTCATCTTTGTGTCCGCCTGCACCTGGATGTGCGATACCGGGGCGCTGTTCGCCGGCCAAGCCTTTGGACAACACAAGCTGGCCCCGAACGTCAGCCCCGGTAAGACCTGGGAAGGGTCGGTTGGCGGCGTCCTGACTTCCCTCCTCACCGGCGCGGCGCTTGGATACTGGCTGCACCTGCCGATGGTCCACGCGCTCGGCCTCGCCGCCCTCTGCGCTGTTGCCGGCCAAGTCGGTGACCTCTGCGAGTCGGCTCTGAAGCGGGACCTCGGCGTGAAAGACTTCGGCACCGTTTTGCCCGGCCACGGCGGCATTTTAGACCGCATCGACTCTATGCTCTTCTCCGCCCCCCTCGCCTACTACTACGTCCTGTTCTTCCTCATGCGCGTACATTAGCCATGTCGTGAACTAGGTTATCTTACGCGGCATTCCAATCGTGACCATGTGAACCATGTTCTTAAAACCATGCCATCAGGAACCATGCCATCAGGAACCATGCCATGAATGGCACGGCTAATCGGCGAGGACGCCACAAAGTGCCGCTTCGCGGCACTCGGAACAAAATCTGTATTAGCCCCGCGAAGCGGTGCTTGCTGGCGTCTTCGCCGTATAGCCGTGTGTTTTAATATATGGTTCTTCATTACCGCCTTTCATTCCCCAATTTCCATAAACTGTGCAATCCATTCCACGGCGCGGCGCTCCATTTCGTCCGGGTAAACGTGACCGAGGCCGGGATACAGTTCCAGATGCAAACGCTCCGGCATGTCCGCGTACAGTGGGCGCAAGGCTTCTTCTAATGCGATGACGCCTTCCACAGAAACGGTTTCGTCTAAAACGCCGTGCTGCATGAGGAGGGGGCGCGGCGGCAGGACGGCGGGCAGCAAAGCTAGCGGGCTGGACGACACGGCGCGGTCGTGAAACGGATTGCCGGGGCCGAGGCCCAGCGCCCGCATCGGCGCGGCCCAGTCGGGGCTGCCGATGGCGACGGAAGCCGCGTGCAGACGCGGTTCGGCGAGCAGCGCGGCGAACGCAATGTAGCCGCCGAGCGAAATGCCGTGAACGGCGGCGCGGTCCGCGCCCAGCGCGTCCAGCAGGCGGGACACGTCGCGGGCCGTGCCTTCCACCATTTCCGACGACGTGCCGAAGAAGTCCGCTTGCAGCCTGGCTTCGCGCTCCTCGGCATGGGGCCGCTCGCCGTGCAGGCGCGTGTCTACGGAGACGGCCCGGAAGCCGGCGCGGGCAAGCGCCAGCAGTCCCGGCAGCATTTTTTCTTTGCGGCTGCCCAGCGGGTGCAGGACAACAACCAGCGGCGCGTCGGCAGGGGCGTCGGCGCGGTCGACGGTGAGTGCTGGCAGGTCATCGGCCAACAATTCATAGGACAGCGTGTAGTTTTCGGACATCCGTTTTTATTCCTGTTGTCACATGACACGGGGCTAAACCCCCGTGCTTTGAAAAAGCAAATCCCCGCCTTCGCGGGCATAGGGTAGTTTGAAAATCTTTGCCCGCGCCTTCCCGGTCTGCCCTCCGGGTAGCCAGTGCTGATACGCAGTAATCCGCTTGCGGATATACGCAGTAATCAGAATGATACCAGTGCAGAAGGCGGGGACTTGCCCTTTCAAAGCACGGCGGGTTCAGCCCCGTGAAAATTCAACCCTCTACCGCCAGCGCCAGCAGCAGCAGCAAAACACGCTGGCCGCGCGGGGTAATTTGGTAACGGTTGCGGCCTTCCTGGGCAATCAATCCGGCGTGCATCAAGTCCCGCAGATGATGGTACAAGCTGCCGGTGCTGAGCTGGGCCGCTGCGCCAAGCGCGGCTGCGCTTTCGGACGGGTGACCAAGCAGGGCGCGGAGCAGGCCGACTTTCTGCGGCGACGACAGCGCGTAGCCAAGCAGGGCGGCTGACTCGTCGGTGGCTTTGGAAATCTGCGCGGCGGAGACGGTAATCGTGCCGGTTTTAAAAGCCGTGTCGCTGTCGCCGGAAGCAGGCCGATGGACACTGTAAATAACGCCGCCATCGGATTTGTGCTCCGCTTTAGGCTCGGCTTTAGGCTCTGTTTTCTGCTCCGGTTTTTGGTCGGCAAACAGCGATTGAAGCTGGCGCATCTCCGCCTGCATCTGCTTGAGGGCTTCTTTTGTCTGCTTGTCCATCGCCATTGATCAATACCTTGCTTTTTTGTAATAGTGTAACATAATAATTGGAAGCTGTCAAGCGGGGATAGACAACACATCAATCCGTGGGTATACTCGGCTTGTATGAAGATACTGTTGTCGGAAGACACAGGCCCCAGCGAATAAAGAGGGAAGACGCGCATGACGAAAATCTTAGTGGTGGATGACGAAGAGCCGATTGTTGATGCAATTTCCTACAACCTCAAAAAAGAAGGGCTGATAGTAGAAACAGCTAGTGATGCCGACGAGTGCATCAGCCGGTTTTTGTCGAGCAGCCCGGACCTTGTCATCTTGGACGTGATGCTTCCTTCGGGAAGTGGCCTGGATTTATGCCGGCGCTTGCATCGCTATAATGCCGCTCTGCCTGTGCTTCTTTTGACGGCCCGCGCCGCCGAAGCGGACTGCCTGCGCGGCTTTGATGCCGGGGCGGATGATTACGTCGTCAAGCCGTTCTCCATGCGCGAGCTGATGGCCCGCGTCCATTCCCTCCTGCGCCGCAGCAGCCCGCAAGTCACAGAGTCTGCCCCTGAGCCGCAGCCGGAAAAAAGCGAAATGGTTCAAATCGCCGGTATGGAAATCCGGGTGGACCGGCGCGAAGTGGTCCGAAACGGCACGGCAATCGCGCTGTCCCGCAAGGAGTTTGATTTGCTGCATCTGCTGACGGCAAATCGGGGCCGCGTCTTTGACCGCCAGACATTGCTGTCACGGGTTTGGGGCGAGGATTGTTATGTAGACGACCGCACCGTGGATGTCCATATCCGCTGGCTGCGCGAAAAACTGGAGCCGGTTCCAGCAAAGCCGGAAATGCTGCTGACGGTGCGCGGGGTCGGCTACAAATTCAAAGGTTGAAAGTTTGAGGATGGACACCCGTGAGCCTGTTTCCCTGGCTGCGTCGCATGAAAGAAGAGCCGGACAGCTTAGAGGCTGTCTCCGGCACTGACGCGGCTTCCTCCCAGACGCCGGAAGAAGTGCCTAGCGCAGTGCGCTGGCAGGCCCTTTTAGAAACCACGGAAGACGCCGTCCTGCTGGCGGACGCGAGCGGCAAAATCCGGCAGGCAAACTCCGTGGCCTCCGCGCTGTTCGGCATTTCCGGCACCGGCACCCTCTTGGCGCACACGCTCAGCAGCGAGCTGGAAGACCTCTACCAAACGGCAATCCGGCGGCAGACCGGCGTCGAGCGGGAAGTGACGCTCAGCCAGCCGCCGCGAACGCTCTATGTCCGCATCGCACCGATTGGTCCGAGCGAATACCTGCTGGTACTGCGTGACCTGACCGAGCTGCGGCGACTGGAGCGGGTCCGCCGGGACTTTGTCGCCAACGTCTCCCACGAGCTTCGCACCCCCTTAACTTCCATCAAGGCCATGGCGGAAACTCTGCTGGACGGTGCGCTGGAGGACGGCGAAGTCGCCCCGCGCTTTCTGCAAACCATTATCCGGGAGTCGGACCGGCTGGTCCGCCTGTCCGCTGATCTTCTGGATTTGTCGCGGGTGGAAGCCGTCGGGATTGAAAAAAAGCCGGTTGACCTAACGCCGCTGGTCGTTGAAGTCGCCGCGCGTCTGTCATCGCAGGCCGAAAAAGCGGATGTCAGCTTAGTGAACACCATCCGCACCCCGCTTCTTGTCCATGCCGACCGGGACGAAATGGCCCAAGTGCTGGTCAATCTGCTGGACAACGCGATTGCCTATACCCCGCCCGGCGGCAGGGTCAGCCTCAGCGCCGCCGAGACTACCGATGCCATCACTGTCGCCGTCGCCGACACCGGCATCGGCATTTTGTCCCACGACATCTCCCGTTTGTTTGAGCGTTTCTACCGCGCCGACAAAGCTCGGAGCCGCGCCTCCGGCGGCACCGGCCTCGGCCTCAGCATCGTCAAGCACATTGTCGAAAACCACGGCGGCACGGTGGCCGTCGAAAGCGAATACAACAAAGGCAGCGTGTTTTCATTCACACTGCCGAAGTCGTAAATTCTTCACGCTCTGCACCTTCTGCCTGATGTTGAGTCAGAACGGCAACAATGCTCTGCATGGCTTCTTTGCGGAACGGGCGCTGAACAAGGTCTTGCGCTGTTTCCAGCGCGGTCTTACCGCTCGCGTCTGCGTGCGCTGTGTCCACAGGGTACGCGATCAACAGCTTGACCATTTCAAGCCGCCCGTTACGAACGGCTACGACAAGCGGCAAGCGCTTAGGATTTTCGTAGCTGTCGGTCGCCAGATTTGGGTCTGCTCCACTTCTCAAGAGCAGTTCTGCAATATTGAAGAAGTTATGCAAAACTGCCAGCATCAGTGGCGTCCAGCCATTTTCCGAAACTGTATTCAGATTACCGCCTTCACAGATGAGTTGCGAGACCGAACCAAGATCGCCTGCTGCAACAGCACCCATCAATGTTTGTTTCGCATCCATTTCGGCTTGTATTTCCAGGCGGTTATCAATCCACCAACGATAAACCCTGCCGCGATTACTGCTGGAAATGATGCCCAAAGCGGGTAATGCAAACGGAGCGTGTCACAAAGACCTTTCGCTGCATAGGAAAGAGGAACAAACATTATTCCGTAGCTGCCCCAGTACCTCGCCCAATCCGGCACGAAAAGCTGGAAGTGCTTACGAGCAGGCGGTTCCGGCGAGGCGATGTCGAGCGCGGGAGGCCAGACCGCAGGTTGTTCTGAAATGTCCATGCCCCTGTCTACCTTTTCTGGCTGCCCCATCTGCTACTCTGCCGCTGGCGGAGTTTCCGGGCGGAAGGGGCGGGCGGAAGAGATTTTGGCGGAGAACTGATCAATGCTGAGGGCGATGACGGCGCAGGCGCGGTCGAAAAACGCCTTGAAGCCATCGGGATCGGACAGCAGGGCCTCGACGCCGAAGCTGATTTGGTTCGGGTTGTTATCGTCCAGAAGCGTGATTTTGATAGCCTTGAGCGTGCGGTTGACTTCGTTTGCAACGGACAGCGCTTTGTCGCGGCTGGGAACGAGGTCGCCGTAGTTCATGTAGCAGTACACGTTGAAATAGTTCGGGTCATCGTCCCCGGCAAAGCTGAGTAAAACGCGGCCTTCGCGCTTGAACGCAATCCCGCCCTGCCCGTCGGCTTGCGGCACATAGCCTTCCGTCGTCAAAAACGCCATCAGCGGCGCTGTGTTGTCTGCCATGTCTTCTCCTGGGTATGCGGTCATTTTCCGCGTGTTTTATTGGTTTTGTTGAAGTAATACGCTGCTGCCGCCACGGCAAGCGGCGTCAGCGACTTGCCCCAGAGAGCGCGGAACTCGTGCGGGCTGCCGACGCCATACGCCGCGCACCAGTAGAGGCCGTAGGAGACCGCATAAATGGCGAGGCCGCGCAGGATAATTATGCCCAGACTTGGCTTAGGCTTCACGGAGCCACCGGGCCGCGTCTTTGGCATGGTAGGTCAAAATCATGTCCGCCCCCGCCCGTTTGATGGACAAAAGGATTTCTAAAGCGGTCGCCCGCTCGTCCAGCCAGCCGGAAGCCGCCGCCGCTTTCACCATCGCATACTCGCCTGACACATTGTACGCGGCTACGGGCAGGAGGGTCATATCGCGTACCTCGCGCACGATGTCTAAGTACGAAAGCGCGGGCTTGACCATGATCATATCCGCGCCTTCCGCGATGTCCTGCGCCACTTCTTTTAACGCCTCGCGCCGGTTCGCCGGGTCCATCTGATACGTCCGCCGGTCCCCAAACTGCGGGGCGCTGTCAGCGGCTTCCCGGAACGGACCGTAGAACGCCGAGGCATATTTGGCGGCATACGACAGCAGGGGCGTGTCGGCAAACCCCTGGCTGTCCAGGGCGCGGCGCAAAGCCCCGACCCGCCCGTCCATCATGTCCGACGGCGCAACCACATCCGCCCCGGCGGCGGCATGGGACACGGCAGTCCGGGCCAGCAAATCCAGCGAAGGGTCGTTTAAGATGCGCTCGCCCTCCACAACGCCGCAATGGCCGTGGGACATATACTCGCACAAGCAGACATCGGTAAAAACCAGCAAGTTTGGATTATCGGCTTTTAATGCCCGCACCGCCGTTTGCACAATGCCGGTGTCGGTCCATGCCCCGGTCGCCGTGTCGTCCTTGCTTTCCGGCAGCCCAAACAGCAGCACCGCCGGCAGGCCCAGTGTTGCAATCCGCTCCGCTTCGTCGCGCAGGGCGTTCACAGTGAGTTGAAAAACGCCCGGCATGGAGCCAATCGCTGTCTGCTCCCGGCCCCTACCGGGAACCACAAACAGCGGGTCAATAAAATCCGTCACCGCCAGCTCGGTTTCGCGCACCATGCCCCGCAGCGCCGCCGTCCCGCGCAGCCGCCGCGCCCGGTGAGTCAAGAGTGGATATTCCATAAGAGTAGTATACCCGACGAAGACTGTAGGGCGCGGATGTAGCATTGCTGAGATTATCAGCGACTAGACTACATTAATCTCTTAATTATTCGTGTCAAGTCATCCCGCTTATAATAGGCCGGTTCAAGCCTCTTGACATTAATGCTTCCGCCATATTCTGGCTTCTTCGAGATAGCTCTTTCCGAAAACAGTTTCTGGTCTCCGTTCCCTAGAAGACTGTTCCAAAGGTCTTTGTTACCGTTGCCATAGATCAAAACCAGCTCAGGTTGCTTAAGCCCATTCAGCGCGTTTTCCAGCATCCAGCGAGTATAAGACAAAGAGTGAAGTGGCACATCAAGGATTTTCTTGTTTATGCTGAGTGACTTTGAATGATATGGAAGCCATTGTATCCCTGCGATTTTGCCGATAGTCCTCCTCTTTAGGTCTTCGTTGTTACTCCCATAGTTTTCGAGAACCCTTGTAACGACGTATTCGACAGCGTTGCTCCACCATGCGTGGCCTGGATATGCCTTGAAGCACGGGTCCAAATAGTGGATTGGATAGTCACTTTCAAATTTGAGCGACTTTAAGCTTTGCCTGATAAAAGATGGCTCATTTTTATACTCAGGGTCATTGCCTTCTCCAACTAGTCCGCCATTTTTGCAGAGTAGAATAACCTCTGCTGTTTGTGGGTTGCCTACATACGGCAGGGGTGGCAGATATGTTTGGAGGCATAAGGGCTTCTCATATACCTCGTTGAAGCCGGATTTTTCGCGATCATCAAGCAGCACGAAGTCATGTTTATAGTTGCCGGTAATAGTTTCAGGAAACTTTTCTAATAGAATAAGTTTGTCTTCGGCGTATTGAAGCCACGGATTTGGAACTTCCAAAACTGTTTCTCCCCTCTGTTACTCAACTACCCAACAATCTCCACCGTCAGGCCCGGCATCGGCGTGGGCAGCAGGATTGCTTCCGCTCCGGCGGACTTCAGCGTCGCAATCGTGCGGTCCGGCTCCAATGTCAGCGCGACGATTGTTCCCCCGCCGCCGGCTCCGGCCAGCTTTGCGCCCATAGCCCCGCCTGAGAGCGCGGCACTGATGAGCGCTTCGTTGGCCTCCCCGCTGCCGCCGAGGTCACGCACCAAAGTATGGTTGCGGTTCATCAAAGACGCGAGTGTCTGACAGTCGCCGGACAGCAGCGCCCGCTTTGCCGTGCGGGCCATGCCTGCGATTTCGGTGTAAGCGTCAATGACGGCCCGGTCTCCTGCCAGCCAGCGTTCGCGGGGGGACGTATGCACCGAGCCGGAATGATGCTTGACGCCTGTATGCGCCAGCACAAACGGCAGGTTTGAAATATAAGGCGCGAGCGGCTCAATTGTCGCAAACGGCGTGTCGGCTTCCAAGACTTCCGCGCTATTGCGGCCCGCAAAGTCCATAAAGTTCAGACCGCCGAACACGGTCATGTGGTGGTCTTGGAAGCCGCAGACAATCCCCAGAACATCATACTCAATCTGCCGCACCAGCTCCGCCGTCTCGTAAGGGTTCAGCCGCAGACCCAGGTGCGCCAGCAGGCAGCCGGTGAGGCAGGCGAGAATGGCAGTTGACCCCGCCAGCCCCGCCTGCATTGGAATGTCTGTGCTAGCCGACAAGTGAAACGGGGCGGACGCCGCCGGGTCTATTTCTAAAGCGGACAGCGCGGCGCGGGCGACGTTCAAGTAATCGCCGGGCCACAGGGCCAAGTCTTCGGCAGACCGTAACACCTGCGACTGCCCGGACACCGTGATCGTCATCTCGTCGGCTTCCGTCAGCGTGCAGAATGCCCGCTCCCGCGTAGACAGCGACAGCACCGAGCCGCCGTACATATCGGTCGGGTTCCCCACCAGCCCGCAGCGTCCCGGTGCGCTTGCCTGTATCATCATTGCTGCTCCAATACCCAGTCTACGAGAGACGTCAAATCCCGAAACACTAAATCCGGCGCAGGCATGAAATCGCCCTGGGCATAGGCGCGAATGCCGCCCGACAGCAGCAAGGCGGTTCGCCCTACCCCAGCGGCGTGTCCTGCGGCAATGACCGTCGCCGAGTCCCCGGCGAAAACTGTATGCGCCAGCGTCAGCCCAAAGTCCGCCGCCGCTTCCAGCAGCATCCCTGGATTGGGTTTACGGCGCGGCGAGTTTTCGTGCGCCATCTCGGTGCTGTAATAACAGCGATCCAAAAACGCCCCCGCCTCGCGCTCCAGCACTTCCCCAATCCGCCGCTCAATCGCGTCCAGATCATCCCGTGTCATCAGCCCCTTGCCGACCCCCTGCTGATTAGAGATCACAATGACACGCAGCCCAGCATCGTTGAGCCGCCGAACGGCAAGCGCGACGCCCGGCATGACTACTACGTCTTCCACTCGCAGCAAATAACCGCCGGGGATGTGCGGGTTCAGCACCCCATCCCGGTCTAAGAAGACCGCTTCAAGTTTCATGTGAATTGGTTTAGTTCCGTCCCAGCCGTCTCAATATAAGCCAAAGCGTCTGACACTAACTCCAACAGCGGACGCTCCATTTCCAGCCTGAGCGTTGTCGGCGGCAGGTGCATAAACCGGCGCACATTCTCTTCATCCGTGCTGGGATCGGTCTGCATCTGCGGTAAGCGGCGGATTCGCGCTGACAGCCGCTGGTTGCGGACCTTGCTGTCGGCATAACAAAAGATGACTTTAAGCTGCCCACTCGCTGTGTCAACGATCTTTTGCGCCTGCTCTACAACATTTGGATAGGCTGCCGGGCTGTCGAAAATGACAGACAACTGCTGCTGTACCACGAGGTCACGGCAGAACGCAAGCGGCACATAATAAGAGGCTGGTCCTGCTGTGGTTTCCGGCACGGCTTCTTCCAGCAGTGCCGCTTTGACCGTGTCTTTGTCCAAAACCGGCCAGCCGAGTTCCTGACCCAGTGCAAGTGCAAGCGTGGATTTGCCCGCGCCCGGCATTCCCGCCATCAGCACGAGCGTTGGTGTAGAAGTGTCTCTTGGCATTTTTATGTGGGTCAAACTATGCCACGCCTTGAAATGCGAGGCTGTCAAAAGCGCACCGTCGCGGCGACGTTAAGAAAAAGCGCCTATCTTGCGCCCCCTAGACGCTGTGCATTTTTCAGCCTCGCATTTCAAGGCGTGGCGTTTTTCTGCGCCGATGAACGCCACCAGCCGCAACCAGCTCGGCCAACGCCAATACAACCCATAAACCAGCAGCCAAGCCACTAAGCCAGATGAAGCGATGACCGTGATAATCGGCAACGGCGGCAAGCGTCCAGAAGATAGCCATGCCCCGCGTAAACCAGGGCGAGTTACTTGCTTTCATTAGTTTACGCTCGTTGGCGTTGTATTCTTTCATGCTGCTTCTACCCCGACGAGTCTCCCAGCAAGGCGGCTCCGTTCGTGCTGGCGGACCAGTCCAGCTTGACGTTTTGTTCGATGCGGCGGACGGCTTCTTCCAGCTTTTCGCCGTTTTGGTCGCCGCTGACGGTGAGGGACATGCGGACGTAGCCGTCGCCGTGGGGGCCGTAACCCAGACCGGGGATGGCGAGAACATCAGCCTTTTCGAGCAGTTCTTTGGAGAATGTGGCCGACGTGTAGCCGGGCGGGACAGGCGCCCAGACATAGAACGTGGCTTTAGGTTTTTCCAAGTTCCAGCCGAGGCGGTTCAGGCCGTTGACCAGAACGTCACGGCGCTTTTGGAGCAGGGCTAAGGCTTCGTCGTTCTTGGCATGGTTCAAGGCCCAGCCGGCGGCGAGGGCGACAGCGGCGAACTGCTTGGAGTCGACATTGCCTTTGATGGTGTTTAAGGCCCGCAGGGCGTCCGGGCTGCCGACGGCAAAGCCGATGCGCCAGCCGGTCATGTTGAAAGTTTTGGACAGCGAATGCGTTTCAATGGCGACTTCTTTGGCCCCGTCAATCTGCATGATGCTGGGGGCTTGATACCCGTCAAAGCCGGCTTCCGAGTACGCGCAGTCGTGCAGAATGAGCGTGTCGGTTTCGCGGGCGAAGTTCACGGCATCTTGAAAGAACTTTTTTGTGGCGACGGCCCCAGTCGGGTTGTTGGGGTAGTTTAAGTAAATCAGCTTGGCCTTTTTGACCACGTCGCCGGGAATGGCCGAAAAGTCAGGCAGGAAGCCGTTTTCGGCCAGCAAGGGAAACTCGTAGGGCGTGCCGCCTGCTAAAAGCGTGTTGACTTTGACAACAGTGTAGGCGGGGTCGGGGACAAGCGCCACGTCGCCGGGATCAATAAACGCCCACGCGGCATGGGCCAGCCCTTCTTTGCTGCCGATCAGCTCTAAAATCTCGCAAGTGGGGTCAAGCGCGACGCCGAACCTGCCCTGAAACCAAACGGCGACATCTTCCAGAAACTCGGCCCGGCCTAAGTTCGACTCGTCGTAGCGATGCGTTGTCGGGTCATGCGCGAAGGCGGCAAGATGGTCAATGATCTCCGGCGGGGTCGGCTGGTCGGGATCGCCGATGCCGAGGTCAATCAAATCGCGCCCTTCGGCAACAGCCTGGGCTTTGAGTTTTGCGATTTCGCCGAACAAATACGGCGGAATGAGTGATAATCGTTTGGCACGCTGCACGTTTCTGATACTCCTCACAGTTCAAGCAGAATGTTTCTGCGGCGTTATGGTTCGGCACGAGGCCGTGATTTCCCTGCTTTAGAATGTATTCCAAAACTCGGAAGGAGTCCCCTAGCCCCCAACAATGGGGGAACCGGACGCAGAAAATCCGCTCTTGCTCCCCCATCATTGGGGGCTGGGGGCGTTTTGAAATAAATTGTTAATATCCCCGCGCAATATCCACGACACTTTCCAGTGGTTCCCCGGACGCGAACCGGCGCAGGTTTTCTAAGAATAGCGCCTTCTGGCGCTCGTGGAGTCCTGCGGTCCAACCCGGCGAATTATGCGGAGCGATATGGACGTTCGGCAAATCCCAAAGCGGGCTGTTTTGCGGCAGCGGCTCCTGTGCGAACACGTCTAAACACGCTCCGGCAATTTTTTTCTCGCGCAGGGCGTCAAGGAGCGCAGGCTCGTCTATCAGGCCGCCTCGTGCAATGTTGATGAGCCACGCCGTCGGCTTAAGCTGGGCGATCTGCGTCGGGCCAAGCAGCGCTTTTGTCTCACCGGTGAGGGCGGCGGCAAGGACAACGTAGTCGCTTTCGGTCAGCAGACGCTGGAGGCCATTAGGGCCAGTCATCGTTTCGTCTATGTTTGCCGCAGGCGCCGGAAAGCGGCGCAGGCCGAGCGTTGTCATTCCAAAGGCTTTGGCACGCACCGCGACGCCCCGCCCAATCGGGCCGAGGCCAATGATGCCGACGGTCTGCCCGTACAATTCCTGCTGGACGACGGACTCCCAGCGATGCGCGTTTTGACGCGCCATCAGCTCCGGCAGGCGGCGGGCAACCAGCAGCATCCAGGCCAGCACGAACTCGGAGATGGCGATCTCAAACGCCGAGCCGGAGTCGGTGAGAACTAAATTGGGCTTGGCTTTGACGGCTGGGGTCAGCACATGGTCCACGCCTGCGCTTGCCGTGTGCAGCCAGCGCACCTTTGGGCCATCCGCCACCAGCGGCGCATACCGCTTGCCGGCGACCCAGCGCAGGACGCCTTCGGCTTCCAGCCACTTGTCGTCCGCCGGGCCGTCTTCCGGGTACGGCAGCAGGGAAACGCTGGGCGCGGCGGTGCGGGCTGGGCCAACGAGCTCTTCGTGTATCTGTTCAGGAACTAAAATGTTCATAAGCCCTACTATACCCGCCAATGGCGGCCTTGCATTGACAAGGAGAGGGAGTTAGGCTATAATGCGTCCATGACGGCTCATCTCACGGTCTACACCAAACCCGGCTGCCACCTCTGCGAAGAGGCGGTGCGTCTCTTGACTCATCTTCAGGCGCAAACGCCGTTTACGCTGGAAGAAATCAACATTGAAGCCGACCCGGCGCTGTTTGCCGAGTATGGCGAGCAAATCCCGGTGATTTTGCTGAACGGCGAGTTTCTGTCTGAGTACGCCGTGGATGAAGACCAAGTACGAACTCAACTGCAAATACGAACTCAACTAAAGGAGGTGAATTAATCATGCGTGTCCGTGCCAAAGAACTGCGCCGCACTCGAAAGCGTACCGAAGAGCGCCATAAAGCTCGCCATCAGGCGGAAGTCAAAGCCGCTCCGAAAAAGAAATAGCCGAAAAGAAATAGCCGAAAAAGAAACAAGCACGAAAAGAAGCAAACTTATTAACTGTGCACAGGCTTGTCTGGAGTAACCATCATGGAAATCTCTCAGGTAGAAAAAATGCGGGGAATGACGCATCCCGAAGATCGTCTTTCCCCGCGCGAGGTAGAACTCATCAAATACCGCGACAACCGCACGTCTCTGGATGTCACCCTGCTCAGCGGCGAGACGATTGAAGGCGCAGTCCGGTGGCACGATCATCTTGCTCTCAGGCTTGTTCAGGCCGACCGGAGCGAAGTGACGATCTATCTGCACGCGGTCGCCTATTACCGTCCTCACCCCCCTGCGTAAGTCCCGTTCATTGTTCGGATTCCCGCGTTATCCAGCCGCCCTGCTTGTGACGAAAGCCAGAGCGGCTTTCTTACAGGCAGTCCCCATGCAAATCCTTGCCCACAATGATGTGGCCGCTGACACCCAGCAATCTCAAGTTATTCGCTTAAACGACCGAGCCGGATTCCGCGCCGCGGCAGGTGATTTAATTTCCTTCGATTTTGACGGCTGCAATGCCGACCCGGACTTTACGGAGTATCCCGACGGCCTGACAGTTCAAGGCGTTCGCTTCTTTGTGTCCTGTCACGCCGATTTTCCAACGTCCGTCTTAGTATACACCTGCGATCCCTGCGGTCAAAGTGCGGCGAATGCGCCGGTTTTGTATGCAGGCGGGGCAGAGGCGCTTCATCTCACACTGCCCGCAGGAACCACGGCCTTCGGCGCAGATTTCCCCACGTCCGGCCTCGGCGCGGCGGCGCTCCGCATCAGCATAAACGAGGACATAGTTCGCGTTCCCACACCCCGCGTGAGGCAGGGCGGCAGCGTCTTCGCCGGGTTCCTCAGCCCGATTCCCATCACTCAAATCAGCGTTGGAGGCAGCGCCTCCGGCCCTGTTCTTTCCCGCGTCTTCTATGGACGCGCCCGAAGCATTTTGTTACGCTGAGACATCTGATCAATGGGCCGGAGAGGAACTCTGCGGGGAGGGGCCATTGATTTCCGCCTGTTGCTCTTTATAGTTTGGGATTGCAACATGAAAAATCAGGTAACTAGCAATTGCAAGTCCAAGTGCGGCGGAAAGGATTCGCTGCCAAAGCGGCGGCGCGGCGGGACTGCTGCCTGTCGGGGTTGGTGGGGGCGTCATCAGGTCTGATCCCTTCGTTACTGCCCCGCCGCGCCGGCCGGGCCATTGATTTGGATATAACCCAGGGCTTCTTTGACATGATTCATGTGGTCCATGAACCGGCGCTTGTCTTCGCGGCCTGCCATTTCCAGCACCGTAAGGCGGTTGGTCAGAGTTGTGACCTGGCTTTGCAAAACTGCCGAGTGACTTTGCAGTGTGACTGAATTGTCTTCCAGTGTGGTGATTTCCGCAGTCAGCACCGAGATGTGGCCCCTGAGCGCCATAACCTCGCTTTTGAGAACGATGGTCTGACTCCTCAGCGCGGCAATGTCGGCCTCCGCCTGCGCGAAGCTCGCCGTCAGTTCTTCTTCCCGCTGCCGACTCTGCCCAGACCCTTCAGGCCTCTGCGGCGCGGGACCGAGGACGTGAAAACCGGTTTTCGGCAGCACTGCATCCGCCGGCACGGCTTCCTCAAACTTTTCGCCGCACTGCGGGCAAGCCGTTACTCCTGACGGAAGCGCAGCATCGCAGCGGTCACATTCGTAGACCATTCACTTCTCCAATAAACTCAATTCTCACAAATGCGATCCGGCAACAGTGCAGCAATCTCATACCCAGTTCCTTTGATAAGTTGTTTGGATAACAGAATTTTGTAATAAAAGGTCAACCTAAGAGAGTTATTGCGGGGTGTCAGGAGAGAGGCTGCGCTTACCCTGATTAAGTAGAAGAAAGCAAAGGAAAGGAAACAAGCGTGGAAGGAAAAGAAAATGGAGGCGCCGAGCAGAATCGAACTGCTGCATAAAGGTTTTGCAGACCTCTCCCTTACCACTTGGGCACGGCGCCGTGATGAGCGAAATCAAGAACAAGACAGACGAAAAGAAATGGAGCGGGAGACGAGATTCGAACTCGCGACAACTTGCTTGGGAAGCAAGTGCTCTACCACTGAACTACTCCCGCATCACCATTATCACATGACCATTATCAAACGCTTCACTGTATTATAGCCGGGACGCCGGGCTTTGTCAAGCACCTGGCTTTGGCAGAGTTTTTTACTTATTTTTTGCTGCCTAAGTGCTTTCTTTGTGTTTTGGCATGATTCTTGCACAGGAAGTCAGCACGGTCACAGCAAAGTATTGACCGCAAGGATGAACCGCGCCGCACGGAGGACACAGCGCACGATGGAACCCGAAACAGCACCAAGTTCCGGCGGACAACTTTCCCCAAGCTTTTCACTGCAAGAATACCTGGCAATCCTGCGGCGGCGCCGCGCGATTATTATCCAGACGTTTGTTCTTGTTTCAGTAATCGGCGTCGCCCAGGCGCTCATGGCCCAGAACGTCTATGAGGCCAGCGCGAAACTGCTTGTGGACGGCCCCTCCTACAACCTCAACACCGTGGATGCCGGGAACCCGCTGTCGTCTTTGTTTGAGATGAGCGACCAGCAAACCGTGGACACGCAGGTTGTCGTGCTGCAAGCCCAGCCGCTTTTGGACCAGGTCACACGTCTGGCCGGTCCGGCGTCGCTGTCCGTCACCACCATCAATGGCACCAATGTCATTGAAGTGGCCGGAGAATCCACCAGTCCTCAAGCTGCCGCGAATGCCCCCAATACTCTTCTGCAACTTTTTATCGCTCAGGATGTGGAAAACCGCCTGGGTGAAATGGAACGCGCCCGGCAGTTTGTTTCCGCCCAGGGCAAGCAGGCCCACAACCGGCTGAACGCCACCGAAAACGCCCTCAAAGCGTTCAAGCAAAAAACCCACATTGCCGAGCTGGTCAAAAACCGGGATGACGAAATTGCCTTAGTGGCGTCCCTGGCAGCCGCCCGGCAGAAGACGGCCTCGGACCTTGCCGCCCTTTCTGCCGAAATCAAAAGCGACGAGCGCGAACGAGGCCATGAACCCGAAACGACGCGGGCCACCACCCAAACTACCAGCCCTGCAATTGCCGGCCTGGAAGCAAGCCTCCAGGCTCTGGCCGTGCAGCGCGTGGGGCTGGTTCAGCCTGGCGGCCTCACTCCGCGAGCGCCCCAGGTACGCGCCTTAGATGCCCAGATACACGCGCTTCAAGTGCGCCTTGCCGCCCAGCCGCTTTTTGCCGCCACGACAACCAATGCCCCCAATGCCTTTCGCTTGGAACTTGGGCAAAAAATCGCCGATTTGCAGGCGCAGGTCCCGGTGCTGCAAACTCAGCTCGCTGTCGGCAGCGCCGATCTTTCTCATGCGAAGTCGCAGGTGGCAAGCTACGCCGGCTTGGAACTGACGCTGGACCGCCTGACCCGCGAGCATGACTCGGCCCAGGTCGCCGACAAAAACTTCACCGATCAGCTTGCCGACCTGGACCTGCGCGAAAAGGCCCATCATGCCACGGCCCGGATCATTGAAAGCGCCCGAATCCCCACACTGCCGGTGCGGCCTAAACGTATCCAGAGCATGATTTTCGCCGGGCTGATCGGCCTCTTTGTCGGCCTGTGCCTGGCGCTGTTGCAGGAGTTCTTAGACGACCGCATCAACACAGTCGCGGATGCCGACCGGGTGCTGATGCTGCCGTCCCTCGGCCATGTCCCGGCGCTGAGCGCCGCCGACGCTCACCTGCTGCCTCAAATGAAAGGCCGGGACCCGGCCTCGGAAAGTTACCGGGTTCTGCGTACCAACATCCACTTCGCTACTGTGGACGCGCCGGCCCGGACCCTTCTGGTGACGTCTTCCAATCCCGCCGAAGGCAAAACAACGACCGCCGCAAACCTTGCCTTTGCCATGGCAATGGACGGCAAAAGAGTCATCCTGGTAGATACCGACCTGCGCCGCCCCACCCTACACACGCTGCTCGGCCTGCCGCCGGTGCCGGGACTGACTGATGTTCTGCTCGGCCATGCCCCGCTCGCGCCGTCCGAAGTGATGCCGGGCCTGCGGGTGCTTCCCGCCGGTTCGACCCCGCCGAACCCCGGCGAACTGCTGAACTCCCGCAAGTTCCGCAATCTGGTCCTTGCGCTGTCGGAGATGGCGGATTTGGTGATTTTTGACAGCTCGCCGGTTCTTGTGGCTGCCGATGCCGCGATTCTGGCGTCCCAAATGGACGGCACGATTGTTGTTGTGGAAACTGGGTCCACGAAAAAAGCGGCGGCCCGGCGAACGCTGGCGCTGCTGCGCCAGGCCCGCGCGACAATTCTCGGCGCGGCCTACAACAAAGTGCGCTCGCAGGATTCGCCGAGCTACGCTTACCATTACCAGTACGACACCCCGCCCCTGCTGACGGCGGAGCAAACTCGTCTGCCCCACCCTTCTGAGAAAGACGGCCGCTGATGAACAAACGTCCCCGAAAAATCACTTCACTTTGCCTGGTTTTCGCGGCCGCGTTTGCCGTTCCCGGACAGTGTGATGCGCCGCCTGCGCTTGAAACAGCCTCGGCGTATGTGCTGTCGCCGGATGACCAAATCGAGATTACCGTGCTGGGCCATGCCGACTTCAACGAGGCCGTGACTTTGCTGCCTGACGGCACTTTCCGTTACCCTCTGGTCGGCACAGTCCATGCCGCCGGGCTAACTTTGGACGGCTTGACCCGGACGCTCACCACCGGCCTGAGCCGCCAGCTCAACCAGCCGGAAGTCACCGTCACGCTGCGCCAGGGCCGCGCCCGCAAGGTCAGCGTGATTGGGGACGGCGTCAAAAGCGCGGGGCAGTACGACTTCAAGACCGGAATGCACCTGCTTGACCTGCTGGCGGTGGCAGGCGGCCCGGCAGCGGAGCCGCAAATGGTGGACGCGACACTTGCGACAGCCGGCGGCCAGACAGTCTCGATAGATTTAGGCCGTCTGCTGACCCAGGCCGACACCGCCCAAAACCTGCCGCTGGCCCCCGGCGACATTCTGTTCCTGGGGGCGCGGCCTCCGGAGACCGGACAAGCGCAGGTGGTTGGAGACGTAGTCAAGCCGGGCGCGTACACCGTCCTGCCCGGCGGCGTGTCCGTGCTGGCCCTGCTGAATGAAGCGGGCGGAGCGCTTCCCGCAGCGCGTCTGACCCAGGTGCAGATCATGCACTTAGGCCAGGTCAAGACCGTTGATCTGCGCCCGCTGCTGACGGCTGATCTCAGATCGGACGCCGGGCTGCTGCGAGTCCTGCCGGGCGATGTCCTGCTGGTGCCGGAAAACAAGGCTCATATCCTTGTTCTCGGCGAAGTGCGGTCTCCCGGCCTGCTGCCGATCCCTGATGATCAGCCGTTGCTTTTGACCACTGCCTACGCCGAAGCCGGCGGCGCGACGGCGGACGGCGACAAAAAGAATGTCGGCATCCTGCGGCGCGGCCCTACTGGCCTCGTGTCTTTAGTCGCCGTCAACATGGACGATCTCTTGCAGGGCAAAAACGGCGCGTCGGATTTGCCGTTGCAGCCAAACGACATCTTGTTTATCCAGACCCGGAACCATCCGCAAGGCGCCGCTTCCATTTTGGGCGCACTAGGCGGCCTGAGCGTTCTCAGCACTTTGGCACACCTATAAAGAGAAAGCCGATTAAAGAAAGCCGATTTATGTCTTCCCGCGTTCTTGATGCTTCCCTGCCCTCTCTGTCGTCCGGCGTGTTCACCGACACGGCATTGCCGGATGTCGCCGTTTCCGTGCGCGGCCTGTCCAAGTCCTATTCCCTCGCCAGAAGCGCCGTCAGTCATACGTCGGCAGGCGAGGCGATTATGCACCGGCTGCGCCACCCATTTGAGACTGTCCGGCGCGAGACGTTCTGGGCGTTAAGCGACGTGAACTTTGACATCCAAAAAGGCGATGTGGTCGGCATCATCGGCCGGAACGGCGCGGGCAAAAGCACGCTGCTGAAGATTTTGTCGCGCATCACTGCCCCGACAAAAGGCCGGATTGATCTTTACGGGCGCGTCGGCAGCTTGCTGGAAGTGGGAACCGGCTTTCACCCGGAGCTGACAGGCCGCGAGAATATCTACTTAAACGGCGCGATTTTGGGAATGCAAAAGCGCCAGATCGCCCGGCAGTTTGATGCGATTGTGGAGTTTTCAGGAACCGAGCAGTTTTTGGACACGCCGGTCAAGCGGTACTCATCGGGAATGTATGTGCGCCTCGCGTTTGCCGTCGCCGCCCACCTGAACCCGGAGATATTAATCGTTGATGAAGTGCTGGCTGTGGGTGACGCCGAGTTCCAAAAGAAGTGCCTCGGCAAGATGCAGGACGTGGCCGACAGCGGGCGCACCGTGCTGTTCGTCAGCCATAACATGCAGTCAATTTCCCTTCTTTGCACCAAAGGGATATTTCTCAGCCGGGGCCGGAACACCTCTGTGCTGCCAATCAAAAACGCGGTGGAACAGTACCTGAGCAGTTTCCTCCTGAAATCGGAGGTAGACCTTCATCCAGAACGCCGCTCAGGCACCGGCGAAATGCGGTTCGTTTGCGCCGAGCCGGAAAAAGAAAGTTATGGAGCAAGCGAGCCGAAAAAAATCCGGTTCCGCATCGCCCGGATGCACGGCAGCCTCAAGAACGCTTACTTGTCGGCTCATGTCGTTGATGAAGCAGGCATTGTGGTCGCTCAGTGTGACAGCAGGCTGGCTGATTTCTGGATCAATGCAAACGGCGACACTTTCGAGGGAAGGCTTGTTCTTAATTCGCCCTGGCTCAAGCCCGGCTCTTACCGGGTTGAGCTTTATCTCTGCACGCCAAGTTCTTCCCCCATTGTTGACAAACTGGAGGATGCCTGCACCTTGAATGTTTCGCCGGTCCTGCCGTATGGCGGCGCGGCGGGGGACGACGCAATCATGTACGAGACGGTTTTGTCGGATTTCGGCTGGCAGCTCAATTGAAGAGCGCAATGCAGCCTGCACCGCTTCAAGCCAGCACGATTGAAGTCAGCACGATTAAAGTCAGCATTATAACGCCGTGCTGCAATTCGGAGCGTTTTGTCGGCAGAACAATTGAAAGCGTCCAGGCGCAGACGCTTTCCAACTGGGAACATGTCGTCTTGGACGACGGCAGCACGGACAGATCGGCGGACATCATCAAAAGTTATCAAAGCCGAGAGCCGCGCCTGCGTTTGGTGC